>CAJTXH010000105.1 GCA_910580005.1 uncultured Lachnospiraceae bacterium
TGACGAAAAAAACGTGTCAAAAATCCTCGAATTTAATTGACTGTGAATAGTAACGTAATATGCACAAATATAAAAAATCCATTGTTTTTGTTATAATTATAAATTATAATAATTTTAACTGGACTGTAAATTTTAATATAAAGTAAGAATGGAGGAATTTTTATGACATTTGATGAAGTTTTTAAGAAAGTAAAGGATATGTTCCAAGAAACTGATGTAAGCAATGTAACAGAACATCTTGCATACCAGTTTAATATTACTGGTGAGGGCGCAGGCAGTTTTTATGCTGAGGTAAAAGACGGCAAATTAAGCATTGAACCATATGAGTATTATGACAGGGATGTAATTTTTATTTGTAAAGCAGATACATTATTTAATATTATTTCAGGCAAGACAGACCCTGTAATGGCATTCACACTTGGGCGTTTAAAAATAGAAGGAAGCATTGAACAGGCGTTAAAATTAAAGAATTTTATTAAGTAAGATTTATTTTATAAAAATATTACAAAAATTTATAATAATTTAATAAAAAAATATCTTAAGAAAAATTTATATGGATTTAATATAGACATGCTGTTATAATCATTTATAAACATATAATAAGGGGACATAATATGAAACAGCAGGTTATATCAGATAAAAAAATAATAATTGTGGAAGATGAGAAAGAAATACTTGACTTACTAGCCCTTTACCTTGGAAATGAAGGTTTTGATGTGGTTTCTTTTACATCATCAGAGGGGGTTCTGGAATATATAAGTAACAATGTTGTCAGCCTGGCTGTGCTGGATGTAATGCTTCCAGGGACAGATGGCTTTACTATTTTAAGAGAGATAAGGGATAAGTGGTTTTTTCCTGTAATAATGCTTACAGCAAAAATAGAAGAGCCTGATAAGATACATGGCATTACTTTAGGTGCAGATGATTATATAACAAAGCCATTCCATCCGCTTGAAGTAGTTGCAAGGGTGAAGGCACAGTTAAGGCGTGCAGGCACTTATAATACATCACTTTCAAAGGAGGAGGAGTATTATAATATAAGAGGGCTTGAGGTGTTTCCAGACAGGCACAAAGTAGTGCTTTATGGTGAAAATATTGAGCTTACGCCTATGGAGTTTTCTATTCTTCTCTATCTTTGCCAGCATCTGGGCCAGGCAGTTACATCAGAGGAACTATTTGAGAATGTGTGGGGAGAAAAATATTTAGGCAATAACAACACAGTATTTGCGCATATTGCAAAGCTTAGGGAGAAGATGCATGAAAATGCGAGAAAGCCTAAGTTTATTAAAACTGTATGGGGAGTAGGCTACCGCATGGAGGAATAAAATGGATAAAAGGGTACAATATGAAGTGTCAAGAGCGTTTTTAAAGCGTTTTTTATTCCATATGCTTCTTTATATATTTTTCATTCTGGTAATCGCTGAAACAAGCTGGTTCTATTGTAATTCAAGAATCTGGTATGGCAATGAACCATTTTATAAGCTAATACATTTCACACATAATAATTTTATGTCAGTTTTTTTATTAGTTATATGTTCTGGGGCTGTAATTATTGCATGTATGCATTTTTTCTGGATTGCTTCAATGCTTGGCAGGGTTACACAGGAAATTGGGCATCTCTATTCAGGTAAGACGGAAACTGCCAAACTGCCTCCCCAGTTAAAGGAGATGGAAAACCAGTTAAATTTTATTATGTCAAATGTACGTAAAAGCAGGAAAGAGGCTGACGAGGCAATACAGCGTAAAAATGACATGATTGTATATATGGCACATGATTTAAAAACACCTTTAACATCAGTTATTGGATATATTACCCTGGTAAAAGATGAAGACGGGCTGCCAGATGGAATACGTAAGAAGTATTTAGGTGTTGCTATGAAAAAGGCGGAACGTCTTGAAGATTTGATTAATGAATTTTTTGAAGTTGCAAGATATAATTTCACCCAGATGGCATTGGAATATTCAACAGTTAACCTTACAGTAATGATAGAGCAGCTTTTATATGAATTTAAACCAGTATTTGATAAAAAAGGGCTGTCATATAATACAGACATTGGACAAGATATTATGGTACAATGTGATATTGAAAAAATAGAACGTGTATTCGATAACCTTTTCCGCAATGTTGTTAATTATAGTTATGAAAATACAGATATAAAAGTTTCATTAAAGGATAATGGAAAAGGGATTAAATTTATTGTAGAAAATTGTGGCAAAACAATACCTAAAGAGAAAATTACTTGTATATTTGACAGGTTTTTCAGGATAGATAATTCACGTTCAACAGAAACAGGAGGTGCAGGGCTTGGGCTTGCAATAGTAAAGGAGATAACAAGCCTTCATAACTGGACAGTAAATTGTGAAAGTGAAGATGAAAAAATCAGGTTTATAATTAATATAAAAAAATAACAGGGAAAAAGTGGTACAGATATGAGGTAAGTTATGGATATAAAGAAAAAGTTTATAAAGACATTTGGAATAATTATGGCGGCTTTATTGCTCACAGGATGTGGTAATACAGATAAAGGCAATAAAAAGCAGGAAACAGCAGGCAGTGAAAGCAGCAGCATTACCAAAAGGCCAGAAACAGGGCTTAATATTCCAAAAGAAGACCAGGATGGGCAGAAAATGCCTTTATTTACAACAAAAGATTTACAAGGCAATACAGTAACAGATAGTATTTTCCAGGAAAAAGATTTAACAGTAGTAAATATATGGGGGACTTTCTGCGGTCCTTGTATAGAAGAAATGCCAGAACTTGCAGAATGGTCAAAGTCCATGCCTTCTAATGTACAGATAATAGGACTGGTCTGCGATATAGAAGGGGAAGATGACCAGGCGCATAAAGATAAAGCATTGCAGATTATGGAAAAGGCAGGGGCGGACTTTGCAAATATAATTCCTGGAAGTGAGTTTAGCAGCCTGCTTGGACAAGTTACAGGAGTGCCTACAACAATATTTGTAGATAAAGATGGAAATATTACAGGTAAGCCAGTCGTTGGTGCCGATGTATCTGCCTATAAAAAATTTGTGGAGGACTATATTAGTGGAAAATAAAGAGAAAAATATAGCAGGGGCGGTAGTATTATTAGCAGCTGGCGTATTTATGTTATATGGGACAAGAAGAGGGGAAGCTGCTGTAGTGTTGGCTAAAGCAGTAAATATCTGTCTGGAATGTATAGGGCTGGGGTGAGTTATGGGAAAGATAAAACAAAATATAAAAAGAAAGATATTCCAGATTGCTGCTTTTGGGTTTTCTAATGCACATGTTATGAATTTTAAGGGCGGCAGGATTTATGAAGGCAAATGGAAAAATTTCTGTAATCCTGGGCTAAACTGTTATTCATGCCCAGCAGCAAGTTTTTCATGCCCTATAGGGGCATTACAGGCTGTTAATGGTTCAATGGAATTTAACTTCAGTTTTTATGTGACAGGGATTCTGCTTGCTTTTGGTGTGCTTTTTGGCAGGGGTATATGTGGATGGTTCTGTCCTTTTGGGCTTTTCCAGGAACTATTACATAAAATTCCTGTTCTAAAATTTAAACTCTGGAAAGGTTTTTTATATTTAAAATACATAATACTTGTAATTTTTGTGTTTATACTGCCAATAGCTGTTACAAATTTTATGGGTATGGGAAAACCGGCTTTCTGCCAGTTTATATGCCCCGCTGGAACTCTGGAGGGCGGAATACCGCTTTTAGGCACCCATCCAGAATTGCGCCAGACAATAGGAAGCCTGTTTTCATTAAAGATGTTTATACTAATTGCAACAATTATCTGTTGTATTTTTATATACCGCTTTTTCTGTAAAGCATTATGTCCGCTTGGTGCAATTTATGGCATAATGAATAAGGTTAGTATATACCATCTTGAAATAGATAAAAACAAATGCACTGGCTGCGGGAAGTGTAAAAATACATGCAAAATGGAAGTAAACCCTGTGGAAAAGCCAGATTCTGCAGAATGTATAAGGTGTGGTGAATGTGTACATGCATGCCAGGCAGAGGCACTATACCTGGGGTTTAAACTATCTGGTAAAAAAACTGCACAAATGCAGGATAAAGGAAAAATATAATAAAATACCTGCCATTATAGCATAAATCTCTTCAATTAAGGATTAATCCAGCCTTGTTAAAAAGACATCCGCTAAATACAGCGGATGTCTTTTATGAACTGCCTTGTTTGGTATTGCAGGTATCTTTGTAGAACTTATATGAATTCTTAGAGTTATTTTTTACTTCATACATTGCACAGTCTGCATAAACTACAAGGGAATTAAAATCCTCTGTATCCTGTGGGTATACTGCAATGCCAATGCTTCCATGTATTGTATGTTTTATGCCTGATAAGTCAAAGCCTTCATGGAATATGCTTATGCAGCGTTCTGCTTCCTCTTCATATAATGAATTTTCTGTCCCCCTGGCTATTACGATAAACTCATCACCTGCAAAACGGTATGGTGTAAAATTAACATCTGAAACCCCTGACAGACGTGCGGCAATCTGGCATAATGCTTCATCACCTACAGAGTGCCCATATGTATCATTAATATATTTAAAATTATCAACATCTATCATCATTAATGCAAATGGCAATTTTGATTTTTCCAGTTCTGCCATATCCTTTTTAAAGCATGTCCGGTTATTAATTCCTGTAAGGATATCATGGTAATAAGCATTCTCCATGCTGTCTTTTGCTAATGCCAGTTCCCCTGCCAGTCTTTTATATTTCCTGCCATTCCACACTGCAAACAATGTAAAGAATATAACCACTGACATAATTGTTATGCCTGGTTTTAAAACCCTTTTATACTCTTCCCAGAAAGTTTTTTTATGGTTAATTACCTTTGCATTATTTGGTATAAGTGATAAATCAAGCCCTGCCTCCCTCATTACATTTTCGTCAATGCAGAAAATATTTGGGCTTTCTATAATAGTATTAAATTTTTCAGGAGGAGTGCCGTTTATAATCTTCATAGCTATCTGTGCTGCAATCTCCCCTGACATTTCCATTGAAACAACATTGCCGCCAATAATCCCGTCACCCAGGCCTCCTTCAACCATTTTAAATACAGGCACTTTTGCATTGCTGCATATAAATTTTATTGCTTCTGTATTTTTATATTTCCTGCCGTCTGCATCCTCTGTCATAACTACAAATATCAATACCGAATCCTCTTTAACTGATGCAAATTTATTTTTTAGTTCCAAAGAGCCCAGTTGTGAAGTATTAATGTCAGAAAAATCCAGACCAGGGTACTGGTCTTTATATTTATAAAAACTTCTGCGCACCGCTTCACCAGTTACAGAACTGTCTGAAACCAGTATAATATTTTTTGTAGAAGGCAGCAGCTTACATGCAAAATTTATATTTTCCTTTATAGAAAGCTTTTCAATTACACCAGTAATATAAGGGTCTTCCAATGATTTCTCTGCTAGTTCTTCATCATTAACCCCCTCATACACAAGTGGTACTTTATCAAAAAATTCTTTCTGGTGTTTAATAGCAAAATTTAATGCCGCATCATCACCAAGTATCACAACGTCATAAGGTTCAAGTTTTGACATGCGGTATTTAAAGCCTTTGTAAAATTCTTCCATGTCACTGCCAGTGCTAAAACGCTTTGTATCCATAAATTCATAATCTATTGTAACGCCTGGGGCAATCCCTTTTTTTATTCCCTCAATCTGTAACTGTACTGTGTCCCAGGCATATGAATATGAGCTGATAAACAACACCCTGCCACTGGACTGTGTCCCGTTTCCGCTTTCCTGCCCTGCTGCAATACAGGCATTGTAAAATATGATGCCTGTTAAAAATAGCAGAAATAACAGGTTTCTGGGCTTAAATAATCTTAACATATAAAACCCCCCATTATATATTTTCAATACTGCTATTAATAGAATACCATTACTTTGTAAAAATAGCAATTCCATATTTTGAAGAAACGTGATACATGGAAGGCTGGACTGTTGTTACTATTCACAGCTACGCTGTTCATAGTAATTAGCAGTGCTTTCAGCACTGGTTATGTACACATTTTGCACAAAAAACGTGCAAAATGGCACTGTAAAACCCGTATTTTTGACGAAAAAAACGTGTCAAAAATCATCGAATTTAATTGACTGTGAATAGTAACGGACTGTTACAAAAAATTACATAATGGACATGTTTTTCACTTGTGGTTTTATATATTTTTGCGTATACTATTAACAAGGGGATTTATACAGCATTTGCTATTTCCATACTGCTGTATGCAGGCATGGAAATAATATATTGTTTATCTTACAAAATATTGGAAAGGCATGGTTAAATTATGAGTATTATAGGATTAAAAAAGGAGAAATGTGTTGGCTGTAATGCATGTGTAAAGGCATGTCCGGCTGGTGATGCCAATATAGCGCATTTAGATAACGATGGCAATTTAATTATTGAAATTGACGACAGTAAATGTATTAAATGCGGTGCATGCATTACCGCATGTTCCCATAATGCACGTTATTTCCAGGATGATATCGGACAGTTTCTTGAAGATTTAAAATCAGGAACGGAAATTGCTATTATTGCTGCACCTTCCATTAAAATTGCCTTTGAAGGCAATTGGCGCCATGCGCTGCAGTGGCTTCAGAACCAGGGCGTACAGGGTATTTATGATGTAAGTTATGGTGCTGATATATGTACATGGGCACATTTGCGTTATCTCGAAAAACATCCTGATGCCAAACTGATTTCCCAGCCATGTGCTGCTGTTGTCAATTATATACAACGCCATAAACCAGAACTTATACCACATCTGTCACCAGTACACAGCCCTATGATGTGTATTGCAATATATATACGTAATGTTCTTGGCTTTAAAGGGAAGATAGCTGCTATTTCTCCATGCATTGCCAAAATTGATGAATTCAGGGAAACAGGCAATATTATAAACTATAATGTAACAATGGAGCATTTAAAAGATTATTTTGAGAAAAACAAAATAAGCCTTCCTGCAATTAAAGTATACAGCGAGTTTGAATTTAATGAGCACCAGGGCTTAGAGGGTGCAATTTACCCTAAACCTGGCGGACTTATGAAAAATCTTCTTATACATGCCCCTGAAATGGAGATTGTAACTTCTGAAGGGACAGAAAAGCTTTATAAAGATTTGGACAGGTATTGTGAAGAGGATTCAAGGTGGCTTCCAACTGTTTTTGATGTCCTTAACTGTGAAAATGGCTGTAATGGCGGACCTGCAACCGGTGTACACTACAACTGCTTTACAATGAGTGACATTATGCATGATGTAGAACGCTATGCAAGAAAAATCCGTAAAGCAAACACTACTAAAAAGGGTATTGACAAACAGTTTGATGAATTTGACAAGAAATTAAACCTTAATGATTACCTGCGTACATATAAATCACTGGCTGGCGTACAGCGCAAAATTACAGAAGCAGATATTGAAAAGGCATACTTAGAACTTGACAAACACTCTGAAATGGACAAATCATTTGACTGCCATTCATGCGGTTTTAAATCCTGCCGTGAAATGGCTGTTGCTATTGCAAAGGGCATTAATGAAAAAGAAAACTGCCACCAGTATATGATGAAATCCATACGCAATGAACGCCAGAAGATAGCTTCTGTAAATAGTGAAGTGCTTGCTATGAATAATGAACTTGTTGAAATATTTGGCAAGCTTACAGATAATATTGACCAGGTAACAAAAGAAACCATCCTTATACGTGAAACAGGAAAAGCAAGCAGTAATGAAATGGCAAATGTAGCCGAATATATGAATAATTTAAAAGTGCTTAATGAAAGCATTGCCGGTTCACTAGAGCATATTAATTCAAGTGTAAATAAATATAATGTAATGACACAGGACGTTGAAAAAATTTCTGGCAAAATCAACCTGCTTTCCCTTAATGCAGCAATTGAAGCAGCAAGGGCTGGTGAAGCTGGGAGAGGATTCTCTGTTGTTGCTTCTAATATACGTGAGCTTTCCGAAAGTTCACGTGCGTCTGTTAGCAGTGCAAGGGAAAATGATGAGTCTATACAGTCCGCTATTAATGAAGTTAATGATATAATACATAAATTCAGCGGAACTACAAATGAACTTCTGGAAGCTGTACAGACTTCTATTGATAATGTTAATAAGACAACTGAAAAAAGCACAATGATTGAAGACTCAATGAATACAGTTGCTTTAATAGCAGAACGTGTAAAGGAAGTAATAGAAAAAACCAACCGTATTTTAAATTAAAACTGGCAGCAGAATGGCAGCATAACATATAAACCATTTATTCGTTTTATATGTTATACTGCTATTATTAACACCCCTGCTACCGCTTACAGATATATACAACATAAACTGCATACATTAGAAGCATTACTATCCCTTCGCTCCGTACAAGTTTCTGTTTTGACCATGCAAATATCCATACTATAAGGCTCATTACAACAAGCACAACTATGTCCTTAATATTTTCCATTATAAAAGCAATTGGGGATATTGCTGCTGCTACACCTAACACAAGCAGTATATTAAAAATATTTGAGCCAATTACATTCCCAAGAGCCATATCAACTTCATTTTTCTTTGCAGCAACTACAGATGTTACAAGTTCAGGAAGGCTTGTTCCAAATGCAACTACAGTAAGCCCTATAAGGTTCTCGCTCATTCCAAATTGTTCTGCAATTTTAGTGGCAGAGTCTACTACTACATCACCTCCGGCTATTATTGCCACAATACCGCCAATAATATATAAAATACACTTCCATACTGGCATTATCTCATATTCTTCCCCGCTATCCTGGCTTTCAGCCCTGGCTTTCCTGGCAGACATTACCATCCAGTATAAAAAAACTACAAATATGGCAGACAATATAATCCCATCAACACGCCCTAATTCCATACCCATAGAACCGAGCCAAAGCAGTATAAGTGCGACTATAATTGAAAAAGGGAACTCTTTCTTAAGCGTCCCTTTGTCCACTGCAAGAGGGCAGAAAAGCGCACATACACCACATACGGCCATAAGGTTAAATATATTAGAGCCAACAGCATTGCTTATTGCAAGTGCATTACTGCCTGCAATAGAAGCATTAATGCTTACAGAACATTCTGGAAAGCTTGTTCCCATTGCAACAATAGTCATTCCTATTATAAGTGATGGCACTCTTAACATTTTTGCAACACTGGAGCTCCCTTCTACAAAAAAATCTGCCCCCTTTATTAGCAATATAAATCCCACAATCAAAAAAACATAAACCATAAATTATCCCCTTTCTTTAAAATGCAATAATTCCAAGATGGTCCAGAAGTATTTTTAAACCAATAGATATAAGTATTATCCCTCCTGCAAGCTGTGCCCTCTTTTCATATTTATTACCAAATTTATTTCCTATTACAACTCCTGCAAAAGAAATAATAAAAGTTATTACACCAATCATTCCTGCTGATAAAAATATATTTGTGCCTTCAAGCAGGGCAAATGTAATACCTACAGCAAGCGCATCTATGCTTGTGGCAACCGCAAGTATAATTAACTGCTTTATGCTAAATACATTATCTCCATTATTTTCCGGCTCCCCGTCATCTTTCCTGAATGCCTCACAAACCATCTGCCCCCCTATAAGTGCAAGCAGGGCAAATGCAATCCAGTGGTCAGCAGATTCTATGTATTTCTGGAAACGTGACCCCAGCAGATAACCAATAACCGGCATTACCGCCTGGAAAACACCAAAAAACAAGGCAATTATACCTGCACGCCTGTAATTGGTAACTGGCATTTCGAGCCCCTTGCATATTGATACTGCAAATGCATCCATAGCAAGTCCTGCGGACAGAAAAATTAATTCAATAATTCCCATAAAGTCCTCCATGCCACCCCTGGTGGCTTCAATAGTTATAAAAATTGCAATATTCAAACAGTAATATTTTACCATATCTGCCGGCCTGCTTCAACTAAATTCCAGCTATTTTGTGCTGGTGGACGGACGCAGGGTTACTATTCACAGCTACGCTGTTCATAGTAACTAGCAGTGCTTTCAGCAC
>CAJTXH010000106.1 GCA_910580005.1 uncultured Lachnospiraceae bacterium
GCCGTTGCGTGGGTTATCGTAGCGGAAGCGTGCCCCTGTACGGAATATTCTGGCTATGGCACATAAACCGTTCATTTTTACACAAACACAGGATAACTGGAAATTATCTTAAACTCCAATTTCAAAAGGCGGACATATATGGTATGCCCGCCTTACACCCTGTTTATTCATAAACATGTAATTACAGATTAATTATTAATAAGTTTCTCATCTTCATTATTCCAGCTATAAAGCTTACGTACTTCTTCGCCAACTTTCTCAGCAGGATGTTCTGAAGCAAGCTTTCTCAATGCCTTGAAATGTGCCTGTCCACCTGCTGCTGACATATCTAATAAGAAATCTTTTGCAAATGTGCCATCCTGTATATCAGAAAGGATTTTCTTCATGGCTTTCTTTGTTTCATCTGTAATAATCTTTGGTCCTGTTATATAATCACCATACTCTGCTGTATTTGATATTGAATACCTCATGCCTGCAAATCCTGACTGGTAGATAAGGTCAACAATAAGCTTCATCTCATGGATACACTCAAAATAAGCGTTCCTTGGATCATATCCTGCTTCACAGAGTGTTTCAAAGCCAGCCTGCATAAGTGCACATACACCACCACATAGAACTGCCTGTTCACCAAAAAGGTCTGTTTCTGTCTCTGTACGGAATGTTGTTTCAAGTACGCCTGCCCTTGCACCGCCAATACCTAAAGCATATGCAAGTGCCATTTCCTGTGCCTTGCCTGTAGCATCCTGCTGTACAGCAACAAGGCAAGGAACACCTTTGCCTGCCTGGTACTCTGAACGTACAGTATGTCCAGGCCCTTTAGGGGCAATCATTGTAACATCAACATCCTTTGGAGGGATAATCTGGTTAAAGTGGATTGCAAATCCATGTGCAAACATTAACATATTGCCTGCTTCAAGGTTTGGTGCGATATCGCTGTTATACATTGCAGCCTGTTTTTCATCATTAATAAGAATCATAATGATATCTGCCTTCTTTGCTGCTTCTGCTGCTGTATACACTTCAAAACCCTGGCTTTCAGCCTTTGCCCATGACTTTGAGCCTTCATAAAGCCCGATAATTACATGGCAGCCTGAATCCTTTAAGTTCAATGCATGTGCATGCCCCTGGCTTCCATAACCTATAATGGCAATAGTCTTGCCATCCAATAATGATAAATTACAATCCTCCTGGTAAAAAATCCTAGCTTCTGACATTTTTCTTTCCTCCTGAATTAAAACATATTAATGTAAAACCCTAATCTTCTAAATGAGTTTCTGCACCCCTGCTTAGCCCTGCTATTCCTGTACGCACCAGTTCTTTAATCTCATACCCGTCAAGCAGCTTAATAAAAGCACTTAACTTCGCCTGGTTGCCTGTCAGCTCTATCATCATGCTGTCTATTGCAACATCAACAATATTTGCCCGGAATATGTCTGCTATAGCAACAACTGCTGGTCTTTCCTCTGCACTTACGCCTACTGTTACAAGAACAAGCTCACGGCATACAGAACGGCCGCCTTTAAGTTCTTTTACACACCTTACATCCTCAAGCTTGGCAACCTGCTTCTCTATCTGTTCAAGAATATGGTCGTCACCTCTGACAACTACTGTCATCCGTGAAAATGCAGGATTTTCTGTTTCACCAACCGTAAGGCTGTCTATGTTATATCCGCGTCTGCTGAAAAGCCCGGCAACACGGCTAAGAACTCCCGATGTATTATCCACCAGAATTGATAAAACTTTTTTCCTCATATTTTTCCTCATTTCTGCGCCACTTTTTGCGCATAATCCAAGTTTGTGGCAAGCAGTGCGCAGACACAAACTTTATATAACAGCACATCAATGCACTACTGCCTTGTGCACTATGTTAAATTTTAACAATATGCTGCCTTTTTGTCAAGGAATGCCACTATTATTAACATTAAAACTTCCTTTAATATATTTTCTGCCTTTAAGCAGGCGGTAATAAACACTGCCTTCAGAATACATTATCTGGGAAAGATAATAAGAAGGACTGTAATAATCACCTGTCCGCCAGACAATCCTTGTTTTGCCAGACTGCCTGTTATATATGTAAATACTGTTACCTGCAATAAAATAATATTTATTATTGTTAAACCTGGCAAGTGCCCTGCCATTTACGCTAAATAAAACATCTGGCGTACCAGATACAAGTTTTTTTCTCTCAAGTATTCCGCTATCACCCATGTAAAGCCATTTGCCATTGCGGTAATAAAAACTGCTTGTCACATCCTTCCAGTACATATTATTAAACTTAACAGAGGATGCCTGTTTTGCCTTAAAACCATAGTGGCCATTTGCTTTAAAATTACCTGTACTCTTTAAAAAATAATTATGCTTAACAAGGCTGTACTGGTCACTTCCTGAATATGTATCTACAGGGTCATCCCATGTAACATCAACATTATACCATTCCCTGCCTATCTTCACAAGATTCCACATATGCCCCATTTTTTCTGACACCACATAACGTACATCTATACCCGCCTTTTCAAGAAGTATTCCATATGCAAGTGAATACCCCTGGCAGTTTGCCTTATGGCGGGCAAAAACCCCCGCTTCACTAACACGGTTCTTGTCTGTACGATTGTTTGAATATGAAGTATTTGCCACAATATAATCATGCAGAACCATTGCCTTTTCAACATCATCCATACTTCTTTTAATATTTTTTAAAGCAGCACTGACACTGGCATCAATCTTCTTCCTTGTACTTTTTATTTTAGTAATATTCACAGAGCCATTATAGTTAGTATACTCCTTTGAATATGAAAGCACAATCCTTTTAACCTGTGATGTGCCTGATGCTATCTCCTTAGTATATTCCTGCCCTGCGTAAAACAAGTATGGCGTTTCATTAATAACTTCTGTCATAACCTGTTTTAACTTAGCCTTGTCAGTTTTTTCATAGACTTTATACTTTGATATATCAACAACAGCCTGGTAATTTTTATATGCTGTTATAACATTACTTTTAATTTCTGCAAAGTCTTCCTTAGATGCCGCACTAATGGATGCCTCCTGGGATAGTGCCAGGAAAAATATACAAAATAAACAAAATACTGGCATGGATAAACTTTGTTTAAATTTTTCCATTATAGCACCTCCTCCTGCCAAAATCTCTTCTGTATTTTTATTCTGCCATACCTGCAAGGTAATTTATAAACTGTTGTGCTGTACGCCCTGATATGCCTCCATGGCTTAATTCCCATTTATTAGCCTCTGCACATAGTTGTTCATATGACAGTTTTATTTCAGGGTGTCTTGCAGCAAGCCCCTTTACAATATTAAAAAATTCCTGCTGTGATGGCTTATAGAAGCCTATTGAAACGCCAAACCGTGCCGCCAGCGACAGTTTTTCCTGCATTGTGTCAGAACGGTGAAGTTCATCCTGTGACATATCAGAACGGTCACTCCATGTTTCACGGATAAGATGTCTTCTGTTTGAAGTAGCATAAATCAGCACATTCCCAGGCTTTGTTTCAAGCCCGCCCTCTATTACTGCTTTCAGGTATTTATATTCTATCTCAAACTCTTCAAATGACAAGTCATCCATATAAATTATAAAACGGTAATTCCTGTTTTTAATTTCTGCAATTATACGTGATAAATCTTTAAATTCATGTTTAAAAACTTCAATCATGCGCAGCCCCTGGCTGTAATACATATTTAATATTGCTTTAATGCTTGTAGACTTTCCAGTGCCAGCATCACCAAATAGCAGCACATTATTAGCAGCCTTTCCATTTAAAAATGCTTCCGTATTTTCAACAAGTTTCTTTTTCTGTGCTTCATAACCTATTATATCATCAAGCACCATATTCCCTGTTGATGTTATAGGCGCTAAAACCCCGCCAGTTTCTTTATTATATGAAACCCTGAAAGCCTTATTAAGCCCAAATTTGCCAACACCATATTTTTTATAAAAACCTGTTACAATATTATAAATCTGGTCTTCGTCTGTAGCATTTTCTATAGCCTCACTAAGTTCCTGTACTTTTTCACTAACACTTTTATTTGAAATATGGCCGCTTTTTACTACTGCTTTATAATCAAGTATTACACTGAAACAGTTTATTCCAAGTTCACTTTCTATTTTAGAGAAATCATAATCAAAAAGCTTTTTAAATATTAAAAAATCACCTCTGGCAAATACATTAACTGTCCCATCGCTTGCACCTGTTTTCTCTGAAACAAGTGTAAATGGATTTTCACTCATTGCCAGTATAAATGCTAGATAATTATGCCATAAATTTTTGTCAAAACCATAGCAGGTAGCAATATCTAAAAGACGGTTTATCTCAATATAAATCTCTGTAATAAGGTTTTCCTTAATATAGCCGCCTGCATCAAACTGCTGGCATATATCCGCAAGCCTGAATAATATACTGTCCTCACCAGCATTTCTGTAAATAACAAGTTTGGAAATTAAACGGTACATTTATATAACACCTCCAGTAAAAATATTTCCTGTTTACATGCGCTCTGGTGCTTCAAGCCCTAAAAGCCTTGTTGCTGTTTCAAGAATATCTCCTGTAAACTTACTTAATTTAATATACGAATTGCGCACTTTTTCATCTTCATTATTTACAATCCTGTTCTCATGGTAAAACTTATTAAATGCATCAGAAAGCTCATATATAAACTGGCATATTTTATGTGGTGCTTGTTCATTATATGCTGCATAAACTGTATCCTGCCATTTGCAAAGCGAAAGCATTACATCTGTTTCACTCTGGCTGTGTGAAGGCTCTAATGGTGCATCCCCATCTATAATAATCTCTTTCTCTTTAACTTTTGCGAGAAGCGACTTTATACGTACTATTGTATAGAAAATATATGGGCCTGTATTTCCTTCAAATGAAGTAAAACGTTCCATATCAAATATATAATCTTTTGACGCCTGGTTGCTTAAATCACCATATTTAATTGCAGCAAGTGCGACTTTAGCAGCAACGTCTTTAATTTCATCCTCTTCCATATCACGCTCTTTCATTTTTTCAAGCACCTTCTCCTCAACTTCGTCAAGAAGCTTTTCGAGGCGTGGCACACCCCCGTCACGTGTTTTAAAAGGTTTGCCATCTTTTCCATTAATTGTCCCATTGCCTATAAATATAAGTTCTGCATCACTTCCTATTATCTTTGTTTTCCTTGCACACCTGAATACCTGTTCAAAATAAAGTGCCTGCCTTTTATCAACAACATAAATAATCTTTGACGGGTCAAAAAGCTTCTTGCGTTCTACAATAGTAGCAAGGTCTGTTGTATTATAAAGTGTTGCCCCATTTGACTTAAGTATCATGCATGGCGGCACTTCCTTTGTATCTGTCTCTTCCTTAACATCCACTACCAAAGCCCCATCATCTATATGTGCATAGCCGCCTTCCTTCATATCCTTTACCATATCCGGGATATATGGCTGTGCATCAGACTCCTTCTTCCATAGGTCAAATTCCACATCCAGCCTTGTATACACCTTTTTCAAGTCATTTACAGATACGTTAATAATATGCTGCCAGAGTGCAATATACCCTTTCCTTCCTGACTGTAACTGTGCAGTTGCCTCCTGTGCCTCTTCTTTATACTCAGGATGTTCCTTTGAATATTTGCTTGCAAATGGATATATTTCTTCCAGTTCACTTATAGTAAATGGTGCTTCTTCTGGGTATTCCCCATCAAAACTTTCATCAAAATATACAAGTTCCGGGCTGCGGCGTTTAATTTCTGTAATAATAAGCCCTATAGGAAGCCCCCAGTCACCAAGGTGCGCATCACCAATTACCTTGTGCCCAAGATAACGTGCTGTAAGCTTAATGCTCTCACCAATAACTGCAGGCCTTAAATGCCCTACATGCAAAGGCTTGGCAACATTTGCCCCACCATAATCAATAATTATTGTCTGTGGCTTGTCCGTTTTTTCACATCCAAATGTTTCATCTGCCGCCATGCTGTCTATATACTTTGAAAGAAAGCTTCCGCTTAATGTTATATTAATAAAACCAGGCTTTAATGCCTGTACTTCACTAAAACTCTGGCTTTCCTTTAAAACAGCCACAACTTCCTCTGCCATTTGTATTGGCGCTTTGTGGTACTCCTTTGCAGCAGCAAGCGCACCATTGCACTGGTACTGGCATAAGTCAGGGCGGTTTGATAAAGCTGCCTTTGCATACTTCTCACTATATCCTGCCTTTTTAAATGCCTCACACAATTCTTCCTGTATTAATTCAATTATAGTTTTCATTTCATTCTCCATTCTTCTATTACTTTTTATTTACTTTTTAGTATAAATACTCTTTAGTATAAACTTTCTATAACATCAAAATACCCTGCAAATGTCTTACTGCAGCATAAAGGGTTTTCTATCTCTATTCCTTCCGCTGCCATGCCTGTAATTGTAAATGCCATCGCCGCCCTGTGGTCATTGTAAGTCTGTATTCTTGCAGGCTTTGGCAAGCCTGGGTAAATTACTGCCCCGTCTTCATGTTCATCACACTTTATTCCCATGCGCCTGGTTTCATTAACAATAACCTTAATCCTGTCAGACTCCTGTCCCCTTATATGGCAGACCCCCCTTATTGTTACAGGTGATTCTGCAAACGGTGCTATTGCTGCAAGTGTAAGTGCCTGGTCTGAAAAATCAGCCATATTAATATCTACGCCCTTAAGCTTACCATCTTCAGGGGCATATAGTTTTAAACCGCCACTGCTGCTCCATTCTTTGCGGCATCCCATCTCTTCAAGTACACTGATAAACTTCATGTCCCCCTGCAGGCTGTCCTTCCTTATATGCCTGACAACCGCCGTACCGCCTGTAACTGCTGCCATTGCATAAAAATAACATGCCGCTGAAACATCAGGCTCTATCTGGTATTCCTTTATATTATAAGAACCATGTGCCACCCTGTAACAGTCTGCACCAGGCTTTTCCACACCTTTATGCCCAAACTGTTTCATCATCTGTTCTGTAATCATCACATATGACCTTGCATCTCTTTTCCCTGTAAGCTGTATTGTTAATGAACTAAACAAGGCAGGGGCTGTCATAAGAAGCGCACTAAGAAACTGGCTGCTTCTGTCAATATTTAACTTTACAGACCTTTCTGGCATTATATTTCCAGAATTGCTGTTATTATAAAGATACCTTATGCCTATAACACGCATTGGAAAACTGTATTCTTCCCCAAGCCATTCAAACCTTGCACCTAAATCCTCCAGCACTTCTAACAGTTCACGTACAGGCCTTTTCTTCATCTGTTCTGAAGAATTAATTGTATAAATGCCATTCCCCATTGCCATAAATGCAGTTAAAAACCTTGCGGCTGTGCCTGCACTTCCCACATCAACAGAAGCTTCCACTGCTGGGATAATGCCACCCATGCCTTTAATCTTTACAGTCCTGGCTGTTTTGTCCATCTCTGTTTTAAAACCAAGCCCTTCAAGCGCTTTAAGGAAAACATAACAATCCTCACTAAACTGCACACCTTTAAGAAGCGTTTCACCACTTCCCATAGCAGCAAGCAAAAGAGCCCTGTTTGTAATGCTTTTAGAACCTGGCACTTCCACATCTATATGGACAGGACGTGTAAACTTCCTTACTTTATAAATATCCATCTGTAAAATAACCAGCCTTTCAGTCAAAATAATATAATGTATAAGTATAAGCCCATATACAACATTTGTCAAAACAAATCCTGTAATAATACAAATAGTTTACACTGATAATTTTTCATTAAACTTATCTAATATTAATACACTTCTTATTTTTAAAATACATATTCTGATATAATATAAATTTAACTTTATATGTTTATGTGTATCAATATAAATTTATATAAAAATTTTATACATCCAACATATATAGCTTGACTTTTTACATACTGTGCATTATATTTATACTATACATTTTATAAAAGAAAAATGAAGAAGAAGACGGTCCGGTTTATGAAGAAGTCCTGCCAGACCCGGAATTAGGAATGAGGGTATTATACGATAACTGGGGAGAACTTGAAAAAATATATGTATTAAATAATAACAGCTAACAGAAAATAAATAAAACAATAGCACTGGTTTCTGCCCAGAGAATTGTAGTAGATTTAACAGAACTAGAAGTATTACCACAAGTAAAAAGACTGCTAGCAGGAACATACAGATATGGCAAATTAGTACCTGAACCAGGTGAATTATTAGGAATTGCAAGAAATGTAATAAAAATCACCTCTGGTAATGTAACAGGAAAAGGTGATTTCTCAGTTTTTACTGACGAAGATGGAGACACTAGGAATTACAAATTAAAGAAAGGTGACTGTGCAACTAACAGAAAAATTGACAACCCAATATCTGACCAACGAATAAAAGTTACTAACAAAACAAATAATATTTCATCTACTTTTACTAAACATGATAATGGCAACTTACCAAATGCAGTAATTGATATATGGAAAACAGGGGTTAAAAAACTTGGCGTCAATTCTACTGACTACGATAACATTAAACAGGCAACTATTTATACATATGATTTTTAAAGAACAGTATATACAAAGACTGGTACATAATAACAATTTTAAAGAGGTATATATTATATGAAACGGATTTGTATTCTGCTTATCTTTCAATAACTTAATCTTACTATGCAAATACATCAAAAACAGGTATAGGAAGCCAGTGTATTGTATATGATTTACAGACTAAAAAAATTATTCATAAAGGTTCAGTTGATTATACATCAGGATATCCACTGACAGCATATTCAAAAAATTTTAATTATCTATTTTTTAGTGCTGACAGCGGACATGGTGACCAGGTATACCAGTACAGCAATAACCAAAATATACAGCTTACAGACAAATTTTATAATATTAACTATATTATACCATGTGGTGATAAACTTTTTGTAGTTGCCAGCATGTTAAAATATTACTGTATAAAGCTATTTATATTTGACCCAGTTTCTAAAAAAGTGGACAGGGTATTTGAAGATAAGAAAGACGACCGCTTTACATGGCAGGCTGGAACAATCCCTGAATCCAATTCCGTTTTATTTTCTTACTACCCTGACAGCATTGAACGTGAAATACAAAGTGATGATGATTCTTCTATAGCAGGAATTGTATTATTAAATATGGAAACAGGCAAAGTAAAACAGATATATAAATATATATGGGGAATGGCAGGGAATAAAGAGAAATTATATATCTGCTGTGCAAAGGCAGGTGTAGGCAAAAGAAACTACAATATTCTTTATGAAGTAGACATGGCTACAAAGAAAAAAAAGAAACTGGATGTTTCTATAGTTGTAACAGAATGTCTGGCACTATGGGACAATACTTGCGTCCCCATACATCTAAAGCACCTGGATACCTGTCCCATGACTGCTTAAAACGTCCCAATTCTGCCTCTGCCGCTTACGTCTTTTACCCGTTTTGGGGGACTGCCTGCGGTTCAAATGTTGCATCACGGTCTCCTGGGGCTGCAACACTGGTTTCACCACATGTGGTTTTTATGTTTTTGTAGCTGTAACCATTACGGCGGTTATCTGTCATTTTGCCCCATGGCCATCCGGGGTATAACCAAGATGGGCATCAATTTCACCTTGTAACATAGCTTCAAACATTGGTCCAGATATGTCTTTTAAGGCATCCTGTATTTCTTCTGCATTAGAAGGCTGGTATTCATCAATGACTGCTTTTGATATTGCCATGCTGGCATTGCTGCGTTTATTTTTTATTGCTACCATAATTTCTTTACCCATAGTCCTTTCAATTCTTTCTTTTAGAATACTGGTTTTTTTCATAAAAATAAAGTGCATAAATTATTTTTTATAACTTACACACTTTATTTTACACTCCCCCAGAACAGAACTTCCGCTTATTCTTGCTGTCCTGAGAGTATTATATACCAACGATTTA
>CAJTXH010000107.1 GCA_910580005.1 uncultured Lachnospiraceae bacterium
CTCTGCTGCTTCTGCACCAACACCAAAAAGTATTCCAAAAGTAGTTACTACATTTTCTTTAGCAATAAGCCCTGTAACTGCTGCAACTGCCATTTTCCAGTCACCCCAGCCAAGAGGTGCAAATAATGGGGCTATTACACCACCAATTGCCGCAAGAATACTTTTATCCAGCTGCTCTTCTTCAAGCATTGCAAATTTTCCGTCTATCCAGCCAAATCCCTGCAAGAACCAGAGAACAATTGCTGAAAGCAGTATAATTGTACCAGCTTTTTTAATAAACGACCAGCCCCTTTCCCACATGCTCCTTAAAATATTAGATACGGTTGGCATATGGTAGGAAGGGAGTTCCATGACAAATGGTGCAGGATCTCCTGCAAAAATCCTTGTCTTTTTTAATATAATACCTGAGCATATTATTGCTGCAATCCCCACAAGCCATGCACTATATGATACCCACCACGCATTGTTAAATAATGCACCTGTAATAAGGGCAATAATTGGAAGCTTTGCACTGCATGGAATAAATGTTGTTGTCATTATTGTCATTTTACGGTCACGGTCACTTTCAATAGTCCTTGAAGCCATAATTCCAGGCACACCACAGCCGCTTCCAATTAACATAGGTATAAATGACTTGCCAGAAAGCCCGAATTTACGGAAAATCCTGTCCATAATAAATGCTACCCTTGCCATATAACCACAAGACTCTAAAAATGCAAGGAATATAAACAATATAAATATCTGTGGCACAAATCCCAGTACAGCACCAACACCACCTATAATTCCATCTACAACAAGCCCTGAAAGCCAGCCTGCACAACCCACAGAATCAAGAAGCCCGCTTACAGCATCTGGTATTCCTGGTATATGAAGTGCTTCAATTCCAAGGAAATTCCATCCATCGCCAAACACCCCGTCATTTGCCCAGTCAGTTGCCCATCCCCCAACAGTTGTAACAGATACATAATATACAACAAACATAACCGCTGCAAAAATTGGAAGCGCAAGTATCCTGTTTGTCACAATCCTGTCAATTTTATCTGACAGCGTAAGGCTTTTATTGTGTGGTTTTATGCAGCAGCTATCAATAATCGAAGAAATATACATATACCTTTCATTAGTAATAATGCTTTCTGTATCATCATCAAATTTATCTTCAAGCTCTGCAATCTCAACAGATACATCAGGGAAGTTTCCTGCCTGCAATGAAATCTTACTGTCCTTTTCAAGAAGCTTTACCGCAAAAAAGCGTTTCTGTGATTCTGGCACTTTATTATCCAGTTTTTCTTCAACCCTTTGTATTATTTTTTCGGCATCCTCCGAAAATTTATGTACAATAGGCATTTTCCCTTTTCCTGCCAGTGCAACTGCCTTCTCTGCCACCTCCATGACACCTTTGCCTTTCAGTGCAGAAATCTCCATAACTTCACATCCAAGTTTCTCGCCAAGCTTGCCAGTATGTATTTTATCACCTGATTTTTCAAGCAGGTCAGCCATATTTACAGCCATAATAACAGGAATTCCAAGTTCAAGTATCTGTGTCGACAAATACAGGTTTCTCTCAATATTTGTACCATCTACAATATTAATAATAACATCTGGCCTCTCATTTGTTAAATAATTTCTTGCTACTACCTCTTCTAGTGTATATGGAGATAAGGAATAAATTCCCGGCAAGTCCATAATAGTTACATCCTTATGCCCTTTTAATTTACCTTCTTTCTTTTCAACAGTAACCCCAGGCCAGTTTCCAACAAACTGGTTTGAACCTGTAAGTGCATTAAATAATGTTGTCTTGCCACAATTAGGATTGCCTGCTAATGCAATTTTAACTGACATATTAATGTTTCCTTTCTTTTAAATTTTATATATTTGCTTCCACACCATATAAATACGCCAAGGTTAATTCAAACTATCTTTTATATGTTAATACTATTTTTTATTAGCCTAAACTAACGTATAGGTAAAAAAAATTATGCCCAGCACTATTCAACCAATATCATTTCTGTATCTGCCTTACGTAAAGAAAGCTCATAACCTCTTACTGTTACTTCAACAGGGTCTCCAAAAGGCGCAGTTTTCCTTACAAAAATTTCGACACCTTTTGTAATCCCCATATCCATTATTCTCCTTTTTACAGCACCTTCACCAATAAGTTTAACCACTTTAACAGTGCTGCCATTAGATATCTCTTTTAACGTTTTCATCATTAAAACCTCCATTTATATTACAAGGTATATATTAAACCATAATCCTGTTTGCCATGTCCCTGCCAATGGCAACCCTGGAATTCCTTATATTAACTATAAGGTTTCCATCATTTCCTGAAATTACAGTAACAATACCTCCTATAGTAAAACCAAGTTTCTCAAGGAATTTCCTGGTATCCTCATTGCCTCCAGTCCTTTTAATCTCATACGGTTCACCAATATTTACCATAGTAAGTGGCATAACATCATCCCTCCGTTTCCATTATGGCATTCTCTCTTGCTTACAATAGTTAGTATACTCTAATACACGTTAGCTGTCAATAATAATTTTAATTTTTCACTACATCCCATTTTTCTTTATTTTTTCAACTGCACATTTAAGAATACCTATATATTCCTGGCCACGTTTCCTTGAATTAAGTGCAAGTTCAAGCATTTCATCATATCCTACAAGCTTTACCTCTTCCACTTCCTCTTTCTGTATCAGGCAGTCACTTAAATCAAAGTTTTTCTTTACAAAATATATATCAGTAAAGTTTTTCTTTTTCTTAAAGCGCCCTGCAAAAAACAGTTCTGATTTATCCAGTTTTATGCCAAGCTCCTCCTGTGTTTCCCTTATAGCCCCGTCTATACTTTCTTCACCTGAAAGCACCGCACCGCCGGTTACATCCCATTCTCCTGGATGCGATTCTTTGTTCATGGCACGTTTCTGGATAAGAAATTTGCCATCCGGCGTATACAAGTATATATGTACACACAACATATAATCACCAGACCTTGGCACACCACGCTCCATTACACGTCCTGTACGGTTGGCATTTTCATCATATACATCCCAAATTTCAGCCATTGTAATCTCCATTTCTTTCCCTTTTACTGAAAATACATCCACAATAATCCTGCCTGTAAAGGTTATATTCCCTGGAATATTGTATTGATTTCTGGTATCCTCCTTTTTTCTTAAAATCAGATACCAGGTATTTTACCCCATATTCCTTTTCAAGCTTTAAACCAGTTTCATTTAATACCTGTGCATTTTTATGGGGGCTTACCGAAAGAGTAGTCGTAAAATAATCAAAGCCATGTGCAAGGGCATACTCTGCTGCTTTACGCTGCCTCATTTCATAACATTTAAAACACCTCCCGCCCCCTTCTGGCATGTCCTCCATCCCTTCTGCCATATGTAAAAACTTTAAAGGCTCATATTCCCCTTCAACAAAACTTGTTTTATTTTTTACTGGAAGACTGACAACCAGCCTTGCCTGTTCTTTTACACGCTTATAATACTCTTCCTCTGGTGAAATATTCGGGTTATAATAAAGAACAGTTATAGAAAAATACTCTGCCAGATAACTTAAACAGTAACTGCTGCAAGGTGCACAACAGCTATGCATTAAAAGGCGTGGCGTCTGTCCTTTTTCTGTTATGTCTTTTATTATACCATCAAGCATTACCTGGTAATTTACCTTATTCATAAATAGTCCCCTTTTTTAAAAATGCATGTAAAAAGACAGAGCTTTCAACAGCCTTCTTTGTAAGCCCTATGCCATCAAGTGTTTCCTGTGGCACTACCGAGAAAAATATGCTACAGATTATATATATAACTATGAAATCAATTAAAAACCCTGCTACAGCGCCACAAATGCGGTCAATTTTCCCAATAACCGGGATATGGCTTGTAATTTTTAATACACTAACTATGTGGTGCAGTATTATTATTGAAATAACAAGCACAATAGAAAAAACTATAGCAGCAGGCAGCCGTGATGAAAGCCTATCTGCAAGTATTGAAGCTATAAAATAAGAGACGGCAAGCACTGCAAGGTTTGCAATTTTCATCACAAAACCTGTCATATACCCTGTAACAACTGCTGCTATAAGCATTACTGCTATTACAATATCTATAATCTTTACAATGTCCATTACATCAATACATCTGCCATATCATAGTATCCGGCATCCTTGCCTTTCATAAACTTGGCTGCTACTACAGAGCCTTTTGCAAACACAGCCCTTGAATATGCCATGTGCGAAAGTGTTATTACTTCATCCGTTCCTGCAAATATTACATCATGTGTGCCAGTTATTGTACCGCCACGTACTGCACAAATGCCAAGCTCTTCCTTGCCACGCTTTTTACGCACCTGGGAACGGTCATAGACATATTCATACCTGTCGCCAAGCTCTTCGTTAATAGAATCTGCAAGGGCAAGGGCAGTGCCTGAAGGGGCATCAAGCTTCTGGTTATGGTGTTTTTCTACAATTTCAATATCAAAACCGTTATCTGCAAGTTTCTTTGCTGCCTCTTTTACAAGTTTCATAAGAAGGTTAATTCCAAGCGACATATTTGCAGACCTTAATACAGCTACTTTCTTGCTTGTCTCTGTAACATATGCTGACTGCTCTTTAGAAAGCCCTGTCGAGCAGACAATAACTGGTATCTGCTTGTCCACTGCATAATCCATTCTTTCTTCAATGCCATTAGATGAAGAGAAGTCAATAATTACATCTGCTGCCACATCACAGTCTGATATATCAGTAAAAACAGGATAATCGTTCTCCCTGTTATTTATAATGTCAATACCAGCAACAATTACTACATCTTCATCCTCTTTTACAATATCTGTAATCATCTGCCCCATACGGCCATTACATCCAACCATAATAATCTTAACCATATATAAACCAAACCTTTCTTCTTACATGTATTTCTATATACTTTACCATGTATTACATATGGCAGGAAACAGGGCTTCCATAACATCCCTGCGCAGGCATGGCTGGAATCCCAGCCATGCCCCTTGGTATATTATGCTACTACTTCCACGCCTGCATCTTTCATTGCCTGCCTTAATATCTCTTTATTAGCATCTTCCATTTCTGTAAGAGGCATACGCAGCGGACCTGCTTTAAAGCCCATCATTTCCATTGCTGCCTTTACAGGGATAGGGTTTACTTCAAGGAAAAGCGCCTTTGCAAGTTTTAAATACTTAAGCTGGAGCCCTGCACCAGCTTTAACATCACCTGACATTGTTTTATAGACCATATCATGCACTTCCTGTGGGATTACATGTGATAATACAGATATAACACCTTTGCCGCCAAGTGCAGTTATAGGCACAATCTGGTCATCATTACCTGAATAAACATCTATTCTGCCTTCTGACAATGCCAGTATTTCAGCAATCTGGGAAATATCCCCTGATGCTTCCTTGACTGCCACAATATTTCCAACTTCTTTAGAAAGCGCTGCAAGTGTCTGGGGCTTTATATTAACACCTGTACGCCCCTGTATATTATAAAGGATTACAGGCAAATCCATGCTTGCTGCTATTTCAGTGAAATGTTTCTTCAATCCATTCTGTGTTGCCTTATTATAATAAGGAGATACTACTAAAATACCATCTGCCCCTGCCTTATAAGCTTCCTTTGACAAATAAACCGCTGTCTTTGTGCAGTTTGAACCTGTGCCTGCTATTACAGGCACACGTTTCTTTACCATATCTACGCATGCTTTAATAGTTTCAATATGCTCATCATGGGTCATTGTCGAAGCCTCACCTGTTGTGCCACAGACAATTATTGCATCTGTTTTATTTTCAATCTGGTAATTTACAATGCGCTCCATCTCATCATAATTAACAGACCCGTCATCATGCATAGGTGTAATTAATGCAACTCCTGCACCTGTAAATATAGACATTTTTATCTCCTCCTAAACTGATATGTATATTAATTATTTAAAAATTACATGTATTATTATATGTTTCCATTATCTGTATGTGCTATCCTGCAGCACCATATTATATTGTATTATCTTTTTCCAGGTCAATCTTGGAAACCACATCAGCATAAGGCAGAAGTTCCCTTGGAAGGTTTCTGCCAGTAAGCACAATCCTGCAATAATCTTCTCTCATGCTGGTAAGGCTAATAATATCATCAACCGTTATTATCCCCAGGTCAGGAAGTGCAAGCACCTCATCAAGTACAAGCACATCACATTCACCAGTATCTATAACCTTCTTTGCAAAATTAAAACCATTAAGTATATTTTGTTTCTCTTCTTTCTGTTGTGACGCAAGCAGCAAATCATAAGACCTGTCTGCCTTTTCAAACCTGAACAGCTTTATCTCCGGCTCAAGCTTCCCAAGGAAATTAAATTCATCTGCTTCCTTTCCTTTAAGGAACTGTATAATAATTACAGAAAGCCCCTGGCCTGCCGCACGTATGCACTGCCCTACAGCAGCGGACGTCTTCCCCTTGCCAGTACCATAATAAACCTGGACAATACCTTTACTCATCTTATTCCTCCATGCCTCACATCCAGCCTGCATGCTGCTGTTTAATATGTACATAGCAGCACCTGTTTCCATTGTAACAGGAAAATGGCCAGACAGCAACTTGACATTGCTAACTCTAGCCATTTTATCACATCTGGTTATAAAAAGCTACTATTTTTTCTTTTCAAGCCATCCACATGGTTACTATCCGGTTAATATCCAGCCCTGCGGCTTAATAACAAGTAATTAAACTCCCTCTTCTTCAGCAATATATTCCAGCTTACTTACTGATACTTCATAAGCAACACGCTTTTCATACATATCCTCAGATATCTTTTTCTGGTATTCCCTGCTCTGTATCCTTCCCCAGAGCTGTATATGTGAACCAACTTCAAACTGGTCTGCAAACCTGGCATTCCTCCCCCAGCATATACATGGGATATAATCTGACTTGCCATATGGCCTGTTTACTGCAAGAAGCACATCTGCAATTTCTCTGCCTAAAGGTGTCTTCCGGTACACCGGTCTCTTACAAACATACCCATCAAGGAATATATGGTTCGGGTTCTGTTCCGCCTCCTCTGCATCCACCAGCATGGCTTCCCTTGCAAATACAGATAATACAAGCCTGTTCTTAGTTTCTTCATGCCTGTTGTATGAACGGAACTGTCCTGTTGCCTGCAGTATACATCCCTTGTAATCCTCTTTCACATCCATAAGCCTCTCAGAAACCATAACTGGTATAATATCATAAGAGTTGCTTAAACGGCATACAGCAATATTTACTATATAGAAGTTTTCACCATATACCTCATGGCTGAATGTAAATTCGCTTACTACCTCGCCTGCAATTGTTACCTGGTTGTTTGTAAATACTTTATCCAACATATTTCTTATCCTCCATTTTTCTTAGGACTTTGTGCCCTATCAGTAATTTGTTTTAATAATTTATATGTTCCTGTAGTGGAATTTAGAACTATTATTCCCAAATTCTGCAAATTTTATGTATGACATTTTTCGGCTTTCTGCTGTCTTCTATGTCTGTTACAAAAGCAGGAACAGTTTTTAAATTATTTTTGTTACTTTTTCTTACTTGTATAATACGCATATAATTAGTATACTTATATTTTGTGGATTTGTAATTAATTTTTTTATTAAATTTCTATTACATTTTTATTGCATTTGCATATATTGATTTATCTGCACCTGCAATTATTATCCCCGCACATTAATCCCCATGCCGTGCTCCGCATGGCAACAAATGGGGTTATGTTTATGAGTAAATACCATAGCGGATTAGAGGTATCCGCATGGCAAGAAAGGACAGTACCAGATATGAAAATTAAACGTGATGATGTAAGGAATATTGCAATTATAGCCCATGTAGACCATGGAAAAACTACACTGGTTGACGAACTTTTAAAACAGAGCGGTGTATTCCGTTCTAACCAGGAAGTTGCAGAAAGGGTTATGGATTCAGGTGATATTGAGAGGGAGCGTGGTATCACAATCCTTTCCAAAAATACTGCAATCACTTATAATAACACTAAAATCAACATTATAGATACTCCCGGGCACGCTGACTTTGGCGGCGAAGTTGAGCGTGTCCTGAAAATGGTTAATGGCGTAGTGCTTGTGGTTGATGCCTTTGAGGGTGCAATGCCACAAACAAAGTTTGTATTAAAAAAAGCGCTGGAGCTTGAACTGCCTGTTATCGCCTGCATCAATAAAACTGACAGGCCAGAGGCAAGGCCTGCCGCAGTTGTAGATGAAGTCCTCGAATTATTTATCGACCTGGATGCAAATGAGGAACAGCTTGACTGCCCATTTATTTTTGCGTCTGCCAAAAACGGTACAGCTTCATACAGCGCAGAAGAAACTGGAACAGACATGGTTCCCCTGTTTGACACTATACTGGATTATATACCAGCACCTGAAGGTGACCCTGAAGCTGGTACACAGGTACTTGTAAGCACTATAGACTATAACGAATATGTAGGCCGCATTGGCATAGGCAAAGTTGACAATGGCACTGTAAAAGCTGGCCAGGACGTAGTAATTGTAAACCACCACGACCCTTCAAAACTTGTAAAAACCAAAATCGGCAAGCTTTATGAATTTGAAGGGCTTAAAAAGACCGAAGTAAAGGAAGCAGGCATTGGTTCAATAGTTGCAATTTCAGGAATTACAGATATCCACATCGGGGACACGCTTTGTTCACCTGAAAACCCTGTACCAATCCCGTTCCAGAAGATATCAGAACCTACTATTGCAATGCACTTTTTAGTAAATGACAGCCCGCTTGCAGGTCTTGAGGGCAAATATGTAACCTCAAGGCATTTGCGTGACAGGCTTTTTACCGAATTAAACTCTGATGTAAGCCTGCGTGTAGAAGAAACAGAAAACACCGACAGCTTTAAAGTATCAGGGCGTGGTGAACTCCACCTTTCTGTACTTATTGAGAATATGAGACGTGAAGGCTACGAATTTGCAGTAAGCAAAGCAGAAGTCCTTTATAAAGATGACGGACGTGGTGGCAGGCTTGAACCAATGGAACGTGCATATATTGACGTACCAGATGACTTTTCAGGCAGCGTAATACAGAAATTAAGCAACCGCAAAGGTGAACTTCTTGGAATGTCATCTATCGGCGGCGGCTATACAAGGCTTGAATTTCTTATACCATCACGTGGGCTTATAGGCTACCGTGGCGAATTTATGACAGATACAAAAGGAAATGGAATTATAAACACTGTATTTGAAGGATATGGCCCATATAAGGGGGACATTGCATACCGCAAACAAGGCTCGCTTATTGCATTTGAAGCAGGGGAAACCGTTGCATACGGGCTGTTTAATGCACAGGACAGGGGAACACTGTTTATAGCGCCAGGCGAAAAGGTGTATGCTGGCATGGTTATAGGCCAGAGTGGCAAAACAGAAGATATTGAACTTAATGTCTGCAAAACAAAACACCTTACAAATACACGTTCTTCTTCCGCTGATGAAGCTCTTAAACTTACACCGCCAAAGAAACTGAGCCTCGAAGAAGCACTGGAATTTATAGATACAGATGAACTGCTGGAAATAACACCAGAGAGTTTGCGTATACGTAAGAAGATACTGGATTCAACACAGAGATTCAGGGCAACGAAAAGAAAACAGGGGTAAGGAACATTGGAGTAATTTGAAATCATCCTATGTTGCAAACTTTCACATTTGTCATAATTCTGCAGAAACGGTTTGATGTTATATGTGATATCGCATATAACATCAAAATTATAAAAAACTCTATTATAAACGAAAGTAAGACAGCATGAACAAATACTAAGTATACCTTCTCCCAAAAATCATTTTTGGATTTATCTGAGACTGTAGATTTAACTGTGTATTGTCGAAAATTGGTATGTAATTCATTAAATT
>CAJTXH010000108.1 GCA_910580005.1 uncultured Lachnospiraceae bacterium
GGCACGGAAACCGTCCGTTTTTACACAAACACAGGATAACTGGAAATTTATGAAATGGACGTGAAGTTTGCTATAAACTGATTGTATAGCAAACTTTTTTGTGTTAAACTGAACTTAGTGTTTTATTTATAAGTGTACTTACAAGGAGGAAATATATATGTATCATTGCCATATTCGTTTTTATCTGGCAGGCGGACAGCATGGTATATTTGAAATTATAAAAAAAATGTCCCCGCTTGAACATTTTACACATGAATTTTACGAGAGCGGCGCACCTGAAACTTCACTAGCAGCTGGTGCAGACGCAATATTTGCAGACCTTACAGGCACAGATGCCAGAAAAACGCTGCAATCCCTGTTTTCTGCCAAAAGAAAAGAGGCCAGCCTTATTCTCCTTGCAGATAAAGACCAGGTTGCATCCCTGTCAGGCAGTTATAATGAAGCCAGCGATATCTGGGTACTGCCTATGGCAGATGAGGAACTAAGCTTCCGCTTCCTGAGATGGCAGCAGGCATATAAAAAAGACAAAGACCACTGGCAGGATAAACAGTATTTAGACACAGCCATGAACAGTGTGCCAAACCTTGTATGGTACAAAGACAGAAATGGCATACACCATAAAGTAAATAAAAGCTTCTGCAAGACAGTAAATAAAACAAAACAACAGATAGAAGGACGGAGGCACGCATATATATGGGATGTTGAACAAGATGACCCTGCCTGCATAGAATCTGAAAATGAAGTTATAAGCACAAGAAAAACCTGTATAGCTGAGGAAACAGTTAAAACTGGCGATGGCATAAAACTTCTTACTACTTATAAATCCCCATTATATGATATTGATGGCAGCGTAATGGGAACAGTTGGCATAGCTATTGATATAACACAGGAACGTGCATATGAACATGAATTAATAAAAAAGAACCTCACACTGGAAAAGGTTTTTACTTCGCTTGATTGTGGCATTATGACACATTCGCTTGACGGGACACATATAATCAGCATAAACAGGGCAGCACTTAATATACTTGGCTACAGCACAAAAAAAGAATTAATGGAAAGCGGGTTTGATTTAGTTGCACCATCTGTCGTTGAAGAAGACAGGCAAAAGCTGAGAAAACATATCCAGAAACTGGATAAACCAAATGATACTGTTAATGTTGAATACCGTGTACGGCATGATAACGGGCAGATATTACATATAATGGGCAATATCAAATTGCTTGAAGAAGATGGCACACTGTTCTACCAGCGTTTCCTGCTGGACTGTACTGACCAGAAATTAAAAGAAAAAAGGGAGCGCATGGAAAATGAAAGACGCCATATGGAGCTTATACAGGCATTAAGTGTAGATTTCCAGCTTGTCTTGTTCTTTGACCTTGATACTGGCATGGGAAACCTTCTCCAGCTTACTGATAACAGCCGCTATAAGTTTGACTACACATTTAATAAAGAGATTTCAATTGACGCATTTATGGAACTTTTTATCAATAAGACTGTCTATGAAGGCGATAAGGAAATACTGCGTAATGTCTCTTCTGTTGCTTATATTAAAAAAGAGCTTTCGGAAAAGAAGCTTTATTATGTTAATTTCAGGATTGCCAGGGATGACAGCATTGAATATTTCCAGATGAAAGTTGTAAGGGCAGGCAACTGGGCAGAAAACAGGGGCATTGTCCTCGGATTTTGCAGTGTAGATGAAGAAACACGCAAGGAAATGGAGCAGAAAAACCTTCTTGAAGACGCCTTGCACCAGGCAAAAAGGGCAAGCAGGGCAAAAAGCGTATTTCTTTCCAATATGTCACACGATATACGTACACCTATGAATGCAATAGTAGGATTTACAAACCTGGCTGTTACACATATTGACAATAAAGAGCAGGTCAAGGAATACCTAAGCAAAATTATGACATCAGGCAACCACCTTTTAAGCCTTATTAATGATGTGCTTGATATGAGCCGTATTGAAAGCGGCAAAATACACCTTGAAGAAAAACCATGCAGCCTTCCAGATATTTTACATGGGCTTCACAATATTATACAGGCAGATGTACATGCAAAACAGCTTGAACTGTATATAGATACCATAGATGTATTTGATGAAGATATTTACTGCGACAAATTAAGGCTTAACCAGGTACTTTTAAACCTTTTAAGCAATTCTATCAAATACACAGGCGCTGGCGGTTCTGTCAGCATGAGGATTACTGAGAAAACTGGTGCCCCGTCTGGTTACGCAAATTTTGAGTTTGTTATTAAAGACACCGGAATTGGTATGAGTGAAGAATTTGTATCACATATTTTTGAGCCGTTTGAAAGGGAACAGAATATAACTACAAGCGGTATACAGGGAACAGGGCTTGGAATGGCTATTACCAAAAATATTGTTGATATGATGAATGGAACAATTGAAGTAAAAAGCGAACAAGGCGTAGGTACAGAATTTTATGTTTCATTTACATTCCGCTTATTTGCAGAAGAAAAAAAACCAAAAGACATACAGGAACTGAAAGGCTGCCGTGCGCTTGTAGTAGATGACGACTTTAACACATGTGACAGCGTTTCATATATGCTTGGGCAGATTGGAATGAGTGCAGAATGGACATTATCAGGCAAAGAGGCTGTACTACGTACCCACCAGGCAATTATGCGTGGCAATGATTACCGTGTATATATTGTTGACTGGCTGCTGCCTGACATGAATGGTGTTGAAGTTGCCAGAAGGATTAAAAAAGAAACAGGCGGCAATGCACCAATTATTGTACTGACTGCATATGACTGGTCTGATATAGAAGCTGAGGCAAAAGAGGCTGGTGTAACTGCATTCTGTAGTAAGCCACTGTTTTTATCAGAACTCAGCAGTTGTTTAAAATCTATTATAAATAATGACAAAGAAAAAAAAGAAGAAAGCATAAGCAATAAAAAACGCCATACAGGACGTATCCTGCTTGCAGAAGATATTGACTTAAACCAGGAAATTGCCTGCACTCTTTTAAATGAATCAGGCTTTTCTACAGAAGTTGTCGGCAATGGAAAAATTGCACTTGAAATGGTAAGCAAATCTGAACCTGGATATTATAAACTAGTGCTCATGGATATACAGATGCCAGTAATGAATGGCTATGAAGCTACAAAGGCAATCAGGAAACTTGAAAATAAAGAACTTGCTTCTATACCTATTATAGCAATGACTGCCAACGCATTTGAGGAAGATAAGCAAGAAGCACTAAAAAGCGGTATGAACGGACATATCCCAAAACCTATTGATATTGATAATCTTTTCAGCACATTGGATAAAATAATCAAATAATAAATTACAGGGGGCATTTTAATCTGCCCCTCTGTTATCCTGGTTTATGAATACAAGTATAACAAGGTCAATTACTGCACCTATAATCATTGATACTGCAACAAACCTCCATAAGACCACTGTTGTTTTGAACGGGTTTAAAAGTATCACTGTTGCAAGCACTATTGAAACCCCTGCACCTGCTGCCGCCATATGCCACTGTTCTTTCTTTATGCGCAGCATATCTACAGCCCACTGTATTCTCATAATGCCTGTAAACAGTATAACCAGCCCATATAAAACCGTCAGGAGAGGGAACGTTGTAATAATCCATTCTTTTTTAAATACACATAAAAGTCCGCCTAATATGGCACATATCCCTTTTATAAGACCCTGCTCTAATTGCGCTTCCATTGGATCAATACGGAAATACCGCAGTATTGTAAATGCCCCTGTTAATAAAAGAAGGATGCCTGCTGCTGTAATAATCCCTGCTGTAAAAACTAATGGGTCAGCCATAAGCAGGACGCCTACTATTATTTCACAGACACATACAACCACTTTTCCAAGAACTGTATTCCATTTTTTCATTGTAATAACCTACCATGCCTTTCAATTATTTACAGAACATGCCGCCATTTGGCGGCATATAATTATATCCCCTGAACAACACCATAAAATGCTGGAAGCCATGATTCACAGTCTGCAATTATATAAACAAAAGGCCTGTCAAGATAAACTGTCTTTTCTTCATATGGCACCATTGCTGAAACTGCAACTGCTATAACAACTGTTGCAGCGCCTGCTTTTGTTCCTTTTTCATCTACTTCAATAAATGTTTTGTGTATTACATCATCTATGCATAAATTGCCATCTGTACTTTTGCCTATTCCTGCAAAATCTGCCCTTGTACTGTCAAATGCATCTGCCATTCCCATACCCTGTAACACTTCTTTAAGGCTTGCCTGGTATTCAGACTTAAATTTAGGGATTGCTGCATTTACATGTACTTTCCTCCTGCTGTTTATAAGTTTGCCCAGTTTTTCTGCATCAAGGCTTTTTACATATTTTTCTATAGACATTCCTTCCTCTGGCAGAAGGGCAATAAACGCATATTTGGAATCTGCATAATATTTTACAAACCCTGTTGTATTTTCATCTTCAATATATGTCCCCTCTTTAGAATACATAAGTGAAACATCCTGCTTTGTACCATTTTCTTTAGTAAATTTTCCATCCCTTATTGAGTTTCCATCATAAATATCCTTCCACTCTGCATCAAATGCAAGTGCATTAATTAAATACATCATTGCATTTTGCGGAATATCATCTACAATCTCTTTAATCATGCCATCTGTATTTTTATCTACCCAGTTATTTATTTCAGCAGCCGTTTTACTGCTAAACTGTGATGGAAATACTTCTGCCCCAAATATATCCTGGTTTTTCTTTATAAAATCTGGTTCTGTTTTAAATGAATTTATTTCATTAACCCAGATTGAGTTGGCAATATTAAATTTATAGTTATCACCAGAAGGCAGGGAATTATTATATTGTTCCAGGTAATTATTGCACTCATCTGAAGAAATCCCAAATACATCCTCCATCTGCGCAAGGGTACTGCCCTTTGCACCATTAGCTGTCATAGCCAGCGCATTAAAAATTGAAACTGGCGAAACCATTATATTTTCATCTTTATGTAATAAGTTTTGTAAAATTCCTGAACCAAAACTGGTTATAGCATTCCACTCTTTGCTTTTTTCCTTAATATCCTGTCCTCCATTCTGTTTATCTGGCACTGGCGTATTCTCTGGTACAGGTATATTTTCTGGCATCTCCTGCCATGCTCCTGCCTTTACCATGACATTACAGGTATACGCATTGCCTTTAAATTTAGCCTGTACTTTTGCACTGCCTTCTTTAATGCCATATATCTTAACACTTGCTGCCTTTTTATCCTTAAGCCTTATAATGTCTTTTCCTTTTTTAATGCTCCATTTTACTTTCTTTCCAGCGCTATTAAATTTTAATGTTTTATAGCTTCCCTCTGTAATTTCAAGTTTTTTACTGCTTAATACAGGCTTTTTGCCTGCAAATGCTGTATTCTTAGATATAATTACAAATGCGGCAGCAGAAATAATTACAGATGCTGTAATTAAACCATATTTAATCTTTCTATTAATAAAAAACTTTGCCATAATAACCCCTCCAATATTTTAAAGCACACCAAAAAGCCCTTCTATTTCATTTTCACCCATAATACGGCTGCTGGATGTATCTGCATTTTCAAGCATTTTCTCTATACGGTTTAAAATTGTTGCATCAATAAATTCTGAAATAGCAATTCCACGCAGGGTGAAAAAAAGCACAGGGTCTGTATCAAGCCTTGCACCAACGCCATAAAGCGCTGCTGCCACATGCTTGCACATATCTGCCCAGTCCGGGCAGCTGCAGTTAAAACTTATTTCCTGTGGGGAAGGGAAAAACATGCCCTTCTTTAACAGTGTTTCCTCCATATCTTCAGGAAACTTCCCTGCAAGCAAATCTTCTGCATGTTTAAGTTTTCCACTACACTGTTTAATAACTTCCTGCATTTTATCTTGTTTAAGAGGGCTTATATTTATCTTGATATCATAAGGTTTGCTACTGCTTCCAACAACTTTTGCCTTAACCACCCCATCATATATCCTAAGGTCTGCTACTGCGCCAGCCCTTACATAACGGCGTGCCCTTTCAAGCCTGTTGCCATAGTCTGCATAACGTTCAAGGTTATCACACCATGCCTTGCCCCACCAGCTTTTAGCAATTTTCTTCCCTTCAACTACTACAGGTTCCCAGAATTCACCCTTTTTCTTAGCTTTCCTTATACAGTCATTTGCCATGTCATTAAGTTCTGCCATTGTAACATACCTGTAATCCATATCCCAGTAACTGCCCATATAAACAACCATATCCCTTCCAACGAGAAATTCTGCTATTCAAGTCTCATCATTTTAATTAATGTATCATTATCAAACTCTGTAATAAAGTTTTCCCCGTTCTGCCCAATAACATTTTCCGCAAGGTCTTTCTTAGATTGTATAAGTTCATCTATTTTTTCTTCAATCGTACCCTTGCACACAAATTTATGTACTATTACATTTTTAACCTGTCCAATTCTGAATGCCCTGTCTGTTGCCTGGTTCTCTACAGCCGGATTCCACCACCTGTCAAAATGTATTACATGGTTTGCGTTAGTAAGATTTAACCCTGTGCCGCCTGCCCTTGTTGAAAGCACAAGGAATGGTATATACTCCTCAGACTGGAATTCTTCTACTATCTTCCCTCTTTTTGCTGTAGAAATGCTTCCATGTATTACACGGCCTTTTCTGTGGAAAATCTTTTCCAGAAATCCAGCAAGCATCCCTGTAATTTCCTTATACTGCGTAAATACAAGCACACGCTCACGTTTTTCATAAATGGTTTCACAAATTTCCCTAAGCAGCTCAAGCTTACCGCTTTCTGACTCTGTAAAGTCATCCTGCCCAAGGTACTGGCAAGGATGGTTACACACCTGTTTAAGTTTCATAATAGTTGCAAGCACAAGACCTTTCCTGTTAATTCCATCTGTTTCTTCTATCTGTGCTTCCATATCCGCAACAATTTTACGGTAGAGCACAGTCTGCTTTTTACCAAGCCCTGCATAATCTGTTATCTCTACTTTGTCAGGCAGGTCAGATATAATTTTTTTATCAGTTTTAAGCCTTCTAAGCATAAACGGGCTTACCATTGCCTTAAGCTTCCCATATCTTTCCTGGTGTTCACCTATTCCCTTTACATAGCTTTTAAATTCCTTTGAAGTACCGAGCAGCCCTTTATTTAAAAAGTCGAATAAAGACCAGAGGTTTGTTAAATCATTTTCAATAGGCGTACCAGTCATTGCTATCCTCATATGGCTGTTAAGCATTTTTACCTGTTTTGTCTGCTTTGCCAGCGCATTTTTAACTGCCTGTGCCTCATCAAGTATAACACATTCCCAGTTAATATCACATAACGATGGTATCCTGGTTATCATTCCATAAGTAACAATTGTAAGGAACTCCCTGCTTTCTGGCAGTTCTTCCTCAAGCTGTTTAGAAGGTTTGCCATGAAGCACATGCACGCCAAGACCAGGTACAAATTTCTTTATCTCACTACGCCAGTTCTCAACAAGTGAAGCAGGCACTATTAACAAAACCCTTGCATCTTTCTTTTCAGTACGCATGTTTTCTAAAAATGCCAGTACCTGTACAGTTTTGCCAAGACCCATATCATCTGCAAGACATGCACCAAAACCAAGTTTATACATATAGCTAAGCCAGGCATAGCCGTCCTGCTGGTATGGACGCAGTGTTGCATCAAGTGTTGCTGGTACTTCTTCCCTGGTAATTTCTCCTGGTTCCCTTAACGTTTTAAGCATTCCTGAAAGCCAGCTGCCGTTAGTAACCATGCCGCCAATATCAGCCTGCCTGTCCTCTTCTGTGCCAGCCTGCATTTTTAAAGCTTCCATAAGTGTTACATAAGAAGGCATCCCTTTTATATCTTCTATAAGTTTTTTAATGCGTTTCTTGTCTGCCTCAACCCATTTGCCCTTAATAAATGCAAGCCCCTCAGTCTGTGCCATGAGCCTTTTAATATCCTCTTTTGAAAGCTTTATGCCATCAATTACAAATTCCGGTTTTACTGATAAAATTGAATCAAATCCCAGTATTGAAGGCTTATCCTCACCAAGCTTTACAGAAACAGAAAGTGAAGAAGAGCGTTTTTTCCACCAGTTCGGAATCCTGCATAAAATACCAGTCCCCTCAATGGCTTCTACATCCTTAAGGAAAATATATGCTTCATCTGCTGTTAAACGCAGTGGGTGGAAAAGTTCTCCGCTTTGCATAAATTCTGCAACCAGTTTTGAAACATCAGCAGCTTTTTCAAGGCATGATAAAAGTGCCAGAAGCTTTTCCTTGTCTGCCTTATATTCCTGCAAAGCATATTCCAGAGGCACATGCTGTACATTCCCGTCACTTTTCTTAGTTGCATAAGTTGCCACAAATGCAAACGGATACTGTTCATCTTTATTTTCAACAAGATGGAAAAATATACGTTCAGGCACATGTAAATGCTGGTTTTTCTCTGTAAAATACATATCTACTGTACCATTGTAAGTAGAAATTTCTTTTGAAAATACAGCCAGGAGTTTTTCAAATATATTTACAATCCATTCTTTTGTTATAAATTCTGAACCTGTTGCAAATGGTACAGCCTGTAATAATTCTTCATAGCCATCATCCCCAGGTGGAATTTTTACATTTTCCCTCGCAATCTCAAGCTCTGGAAGTGTTGTAAGCTTCTTAAAAAAACTGTCTGCAATAAAATACAGGAAATTTACAGCAGCACTGCTTTTATCCGGCCTGCCACAAAGTCCCATATTATACAATGCAAGGTATTTATCTTCATAAAACTGCTTTATAATTCCTTTGTCTTTGCTTTGTTTCCATCCATCACAAACATCTAAAATAAACCCGTCTGGTTTAAATACAAAATCAATTTTTATTTCTTTTGTCCTGCCCACTATTATAGTTCCTTCCAATATTGTAAAAATTTAACTGTGCCTGTTTATCTATCTGGCATATGTTTTAATTACAAAATAATTTAACACCATCTTCCTGTCCATATACAGCAAAGCCGTTAAATCCCTGCTGTTCAAGTTTATTAAGGAATTTACCGAATTTCTTAGGTCTTGCAATTACAGAAACATTGTAATCTTTACGGAGTTCTTCTGCATATGAAAGTGCAGCCGCATAGTTTTCACTGTCATAAAATACAGCAATTAATTTTTTCTGCCCAGGTATCTTATAATGGTTTTCCATAAGTATTTCAAATATCCTTTCAAATCCTATTGAAAAACCAACAGCAGGCACATCTTCATTTAAAAACTTGCCAATAAGGTTGTCATAACGTCCGCCGCCTGCAACTGAACCGCTATAACCTTCTGCTTCTACTTCAAATACAGCACCTGTATAATATCCCTGCCCACGCACCAGTGACGGTGTAAATTCAACTGGTACAGCACCATTTGTTACTTCCTGGACTGTACTGGCTATTTTCTGGATATCTTGTACAAAAGCAGCATCACAGATATTTGAAACTGACTCCAGGGTAAGCCTTCCTTCCTCAAAAAGCGTAATAAATTTATCTGATGCTTCTTTGTCAAATCCGCCAGCAAAAAGCTCCTCTTTAATTCCGTCTATGCCTATTTTATCCAATTTGTCAAATATTATTGAAAGCCTCTCATAATCTTCTTCATTAAAACCTGCATACCCAAATATGCTTTTAAGTATACGCCTGTCATTTATCTTAACTTTATAATTTTTAATCCCTGCCCTGTCCAGAGCCTTAGTTGTAGTTAAAATAAGTTCTATTTCTGCATCACATGACTGGCTGCCTATTATATCAATATCACACTGGGTAAACTCACGCAGGCGTCCTTTCTGCGGACGTTCTGCCCTGTATACCCTGTCCATCTGTATTACCTT
>CAJTXH010000109.1 GCA_910580005.1 uncultured Lachnospiraceae bacterium
ACTTCTGCCAGCCTTGTGGATGTGCCTGATATCAAAAACCATACACTCGAAGATGCAGAAAAAATGCTTGATGAAGCCAGGCTTAAATATGACCCCCAGCCTGTTGAATCGGAAGCAGAGGCAAATATGGTTACAAGCCAGAAACCATCTGCTGGAGAAAAAGTCGAAGAATATACTACAGTGATAATTTATTACAGCCAGGGTGAAGCTGATATAATAATACCAGACCTTAAAAATTATTCTGTTGATTCTGCCATGACAAGTTTGGAGGACTACGGGCTGGCAATATCAGGAAAAGCAGAAGTATACAGTGATACTGTGGAAAATGGGAAAGTATGTGGCACTGAACCTGTTGCCGGTTCAGCAGTAAAGAAAGGCGCAGCAGTTAAAATCCTTGTAAGCAAAGGGCCTGAAAGCAAGATGACCAAAGTCCCTAATATTGTAGGAAGAAGTGTATCTGTTGCACTTGACAGGCTTGCGGAAAGAGGGCTTAAAGGCAATACTGATAATGTCAGCTATATATATTCTGACAAATATCCAAAAGATACAGTTGTAAGCCAGTCCATTGCAAGGGATACAGAAGTCGTGGTAGGGACGGTAATTGACTATGCTGTAAGCCTTGGACCCAAAGTTACGGCTACACAAAAACCACATGAGCCTGCACCTGAGCCTACAGAAGAGACATCATATACTTATAAAGGAAGCGTGACAATAAGCGGCAACCCGTTTGATTTTGCAGATGATAGTGGTTTAATAACACTTGTGCTTACACAGGATGGCACTAAGAAAAATGTATGGGAAGGTGAACTTGGTTATGATGACTTCCCAAGGAAATTTGAGATAACAGGCTGGAGTGAAAATAATGGGACAGTAACCCTGTTTTTAGATGGCGCTGCAACTGGCAATTCATATAATGTAGAATTTAAAAAGGTCAGGGATTAAATGAAAGGTAAAATAATACGTGGCATAGCAGGTTTTTATTATGTGGATGCCATTGGTACTGGTGTTTTTGAATGTAAAGCAAAAGGAATATTCAGGAATAATAATGAAAAACCACTTGTTGGTGATAATGTGGAACTGGAAATTCTGGATATGGAAAATATGCTTGGCAATATTACAAAAATTCTTCCAAGGAAAAACTCTATTATAAGACCTGCTGTTGCCAATGCAGACCAGGCAGTAATAATATTTGCAGCATCATATCCTAAACCAGACCTTAACCTGCTTGACAGATTTCTGCTTATGATGGCAATGCAGGATATGCCAGTATCCATTTGTTTTAATAAAACAGATGATGCAGAAGAAGGGGTTGTTTTACAGATTTCAGACAATTATAAAGACAGTGGGTGCAAGGTTTTCCTTACAAGCACTGTTACAGGAAGAGGGATTGCATCATTAAAAAAAAGCCTTGAAGGCAAGACCACTGTGCTTGCAGGACCTTCTGGCGCTGGCAAATCTTCTATGCTTAACCAGTTATTTCCAGAAGCAGGGATGGCTGTAGGTGATATAAGCAGAAAGATAAAAAGGGGAAAGCATACAACAAGGCATTCGGAACTTTTTGGAATGGGAGATTGTACATATATTATGGATACGCCAGGCTTTACGTCGTTAAGGCTTCCAGATGCCAGAAAAGAAGAAATAAAAGAATACTATCCTGAGTTCCAAGAATACATTGGGGAGTGCAGGTTCTCAGGGTGTGTCCATATTAATGAACCTGGCTGCGCAGTAAAGGAAGCAACTGGAAGAGGGGATATTTCCCAAAGCAGGTATGATAATTACAAACAGTTCTATGAAGAAATAAGCCGTTTAAGGAAATATTAGATATACCAGAATATATGGCTTAGGAAATGGAGGAAATTATGGGAGAACTTGCACCATCTATATTAGCAGCAGATTTTAACAGGCTCGGTGAGCAGATAAAGGAAGTTGGAAATACAGGTACAAGATACCTTCATATAGACGTTATGGATGGATTATTTGTACCATCAATTTCATTTGGTATGCCGCTTATTGAATCAATAAGAAAAGAAAGTGACATGTTTTTTGATGTACATCTTATGATTAATGAACCAGTAAGATATATAAGTGATTTTGCAAAGTCTGGCGCTGACGGGATTACTGTGCACAAGGAAGCCTGTGCTGGCTTAAAAGAAACTTTAAGCGGCATAAAAAGGCTTGGACTTAAGCCATCTGTTTCTATTAATCCAGAAACCCCTGTACAGGAGATAGAAGATGTGCTTGACATGGTATATATGGTTCTTGTAATGAGTGTGCATCCTGGCTTTGGCGGACAGAAATTTATTCCTTCTTCACTTGAAAAGGTGTGCTGGCTTAAGGAAAAAAGGGAAGAAAAAGGGCTTTCTTATAAGATAGAGATTGATGGGGGCGTTAATAAAAATAATATTTCAGAAATAGCAGGAAATGGCGTTGATATAATTGTTGCTGGCACAGCAGTTTTTAATGGAAATATTACGGAGAATATTAGTATATTAAGGGAGGTTCTATAGTATGCTTCTTGAAAATCTTGCTATAGGAAGGCCAGTTGAAATTTATGTTAAAAGGGATGAATACTGTTACCATCTTACGGGCAAAATAGAAGAAACAAGTGCAAAAAGGTTATATATAACATTAATGGCCACTAATACAAAGTTATTTGGATTTAAGCCAGAAGATAAAATAAGGATTGTTTACAGGGATAATAACCAGATGTGGGAGTGGGCAGATGTAAAAGCTGGAACGGTTAAAAAATACGGAATTAAAATGCACTATTTCGATATTGTAGATGAAGGCAGGTCATTTAACAGAAGGAATGCATACCGTGTAGTTATTAATGAAGAAGTTATGCTTGGTTATTATGACCAGTATGGCACAACTGCCAAAAGTGCAGATATGCAGAAATTCAAGCTGTCTGAGGAAGCAAGTGCGCCGCCTGCAATGATGGTTCCAAATTTTGTAAAAGGGCTTGTGCGTGATTTAAGTGAAACAGGTGTTGGTATATGCAGTAACTATGAATTTAGTATTTATGATGCGATGTTTTTTTCTATTCCATCAAATTATGGAAATCTTACAGTAAAAGCAAGGGTAGTAAGAAAAGTTGAAATGAATCCTTCAAAGAGTAAATATTCTGAATATTATGGGTGTACACTGTTACAGACTGATAATAAGCTTTCAAGGCATATCGCTGATATACAGCGTGCAGCAATAAGGGCACAGAAGCAGAAACAGGAAGAAGAAGAACTTGGCATGCTGGAAAAAGAAATTTTAAGTAATAAAAAACTGGCTGGGGCTTAAATAATAACCAGGAGGATTATTATGGCTGGAAAGACTCTTATACTAGGCGGCGGCACATTTGATTATGCTTTTGCAAAGGAATACATACAAGGGCAGATGTTTGATACTGTAGTTTGTGCAGATTCCGGGCTTGATGCCGCAAAAAAACTCGGGCTGGATATTGACTTTTTATTAGGTGATTTTGACAGTGTACAAAAAGATACTCTTGCAAGGTTTATGGAGGAAAATGCTTTAAATGGCAGCAACACTAAGTTTGCCAGGTATCCTGCTGAAAAGGATTATACTGATATGCACCTTATACTTGAGTGGGTTGTGGAACAGAAACCATCAGAAATCATAATACTTGGTGCAACAGGCGGCAGGCTTGACCATCTGGTTGCCAATATAAATATCCTTATGCTTCCCCTGGCAAATAATATACCTGCATATATTGTAGACAGGCACAATAAACTGTGCCTTACTGGCAACAGGCATGTTATTAAAAGGGAAGACGGCCATTGGAAATATATATCAGTTTACCCGCTTACAGATAAAGTTACAGGAGTTAATTTAAGTGGTGTAAAATACCCGCTGGAAGATGCAGTGCTTGAAAAAGGCGGAAGCACAACGGTAAGCAATGAATTTGCTAAAAATGCCAGTGAAGCTGTAGTTTCACTGGATACTGGTATTTTAATAGTAATACAGTCAAAGGACTGAAGGAGCTGATGTACCTCCCTGCGGAACAGATTTATTTAAAGTTCTTGAAGATAATATAGTTTAAAAAACCTTCCATTTGAGCACAATAACTAAAAAGGAATTTAGTATATTGTCTATAAAAGGAAGGTTTTTATTATGCTGGTCTTAAACGGGAATATCCATACTATGACAGACAAGGATTATAAAAATGGTTTTATCTATATTAAAGATGGCAAAATCTCCAGTATTGGGGATATGGCAGAACTGCCAGGCGGGCTGTGGGACAGGCAGGAACAGAATAATGAACCTGTGCTTGATGTAAATGGTGCATGGGTTATGCCAGGACTGGTTGATGCGCACTGCCATGCAGGAATTACTGAAGAAAAGCGGGGACAGGCAGGAGATGACTGTAACGAAATAACTTCGCCAGTCACACCATACCTTCGTGCTATAGATGCAGTTGACCCAATGGACCCAGCATTCCATGATGCAATTATGGCAGGGGTTACTTCTATAATGACTGGCCCTGGAAGCTCTAATGTAGCTGGCGGGCAGTTTGCATTTATGAAAGTGCAGGGACGTTCTGTAGACAAAATGGTCTTAAAAGCCCCTGCTGCAATGAAAGTGGCTTTTGGTGAAAATCCTAAGAACAATTATGGCGGCAAAGGTAAAATGCCATGCAGCAGGATGGCAGTAGCAGGAATGTTAAGGGAAGAACTATGGAAAGCCCGTTGTTATAAAGAAAAAAAGGAAAAAGGGAATATATATCCAGAGGAAGAAGATTTCAGGATGGAGTGCTGGCTTCCTGTGCTAGACGGGAAAATCCCATTAAAAGCACATGTACACAGGGCATACGACATACTGACTGCGATACGGATTGCCAAGGAATTTAACCTTAAAATGACTTTAGACCATTGCACAGAAGGCCATCTTGTAGCAGACGAAATAAGGGAATCAGGCTTCCCTGTAGTAACAGGGCCAGGTTTTGCAGCACGTTCAAAAATTGAAGTTAAAAATATGAGCTTTAAAACTGCTGGCGTACTGGAGCAGGCAGGAATTAAAACGGCAATAATGAGCGACCATCCAGTTTCGCTTATACGTTATCTGCCACTTTATGCAGGTTTTTGTATAAAACAGGGGCTTTCCATGGAAGGAGGCCTGCGTGCAATTACAATAAATGCAGCACAGATTTGCGGAGTGTCAGACCGTGTTGGCTCTTTAGAGGCTGGAAAAGATGCAGATATTGCAATATTTAATGATAATCCAGTAGAAGTATTTACGCATACATTATATACAATTATAAATGGTAAAATTGTATACCAGTTAGGAGATTAATATTATTAAATATTATGTGTAATAAAACAGGAAAGAGGGTATTTATGGATAATAATGCATTATTTAAACTTACAAGTGGTTTATTTCTGCTTATTGCAAAGACAGATAAAGACAACGGGTGTATTATAAATACTGTGTTGCAGGTTACAGCGTCACCTGTACGTATAGTAGTAGCTGTTAATAAAAATAACTTTACACATGATATGTTAAAAGAAACAGGAATTTTTAATGTATCCGTCCTGTCAGAAAATGCACCAATGGATATATATAAAAGATTTGGATATACAAGTGGACGTGATACTAATAAATTTAATGGATTTAACAGCATATCACGTTCAGAAAATGGAATTTTATATCTTACAGAATACAGTAATGCTTTTTTATCTGCTAAAATAATAGAAGAAAAAGATTTAGGCACACATACACTTTTTACATCAGATGTAACAGATGCGGAAATTATTTCAGAAGATACATCTGTAACATATGATTATTACCAGAAATATATTAAGACGGCTAATACACCAAAAACTGAAGGTAAAAAAGGATTTATATGTACAGTATGTGGTTATATTTATGAGGGAAGTGAACTTCCAGAAAATTTTATATGTCCAGTATGTAAACATGGCACAGAAGCTTTCAAGCCATTATAGCAGAGGAAAGCATAGAAAAGTGGCATTAAGAAAAAGGTTTAATACACTAGAAATAAAAAATAACTTTCTAGTGTATTAAACCTTAAAACAGGCATATTACTGGTTTTTGCGGAGTATTACAGCACTTGCGGCACTGCGTTTTTTATCATCATTGATTGCAGCATAATGTTTTTTAGTAGTATTTACATCATTATGCCCAAGTACATCTGCAACAAGATAAATATCGCCTGTCTGGTGGTAAAGCGCTGTTCCGTATGTACTTCTTAATTTATGCGGGGTTATATGCTTAAACGTTGTAACCTGGCTGGCGTATTCATTTACAAGGTTTTCAACAGCCTGTACGGATATACGGCGTTTTTGTATAGAATAAAATAAAGCATGTTCATGTCCGTCTTTAGGCTGTATTATACACCTTGAAATCTCTATATAATTAATAAGTGCTTCAGCAACTTCATCACCAAAATAAACATATTCTTCTTTGCCGCCTTTGCGTATAATCCTTATCCTGTTTTCCTTAAAATCGACATCCTCAATATTTAAACCAACACATTCAGATACACGTATGCCAGTTCCAAGAAAGAGGGTAAATATAGCAATATTCCTTAATTTATTCTTTTCATAGTATGTTTTTTTAATACCTTTAAGGTCTTTGCCACCATGTTCAACAAGTGCCAGAAGTTCGTCAACTTCATCGGCATCAAGACGGATTATCTCATGGTCATGTATTTTGGGCATGTCAATAACCTCAACAGGGTTATTTTTAATAATTTTTCTTTTCTGGTAATACATATAAAAGCTGCGTAGTGAAGCCATTTTACGGTGAAGCCCGCGTTCATCATTAGTATATTTTTTACCATCGTAACAATATAATTTAAGATATTCCATGTATTCCTCAATATCTACAGGTTCAAGCTGTTCAAGCTGTTCAATTGTTATGTCAGAGATAGAAGAAACATCTAGTCCAGGGTTTTCAGATACAAGAAACCTGAAAAAAGTCCGCAGGTCATACGCATAACCAATACGTGTCCTTGCAGATGTAGAAGGTTCGATGCCACGGAAGTAATCTTTGCAGAATTTTGGCATTTCACTTAAAAGGTTTCTTAACTTTTGTGTGTTCTGCTGGATATTCTGCTGGTGGTAAGTTTCATTATTTGATTTTCCCATAAAAAATTCTCCTTACTTAGAAATATTATTTTGGCTGGCTATTTTTTTAATTATTAAAAATTATAAAACATTATTTCTATTTTGGCAATATCTCTTTGATAAACTGGAATTTATCCAAGAGATATAAAAATATATATACAGATAAAATTACCACTCTCCCTCTGCTGTATATTTATAAAAAGCTGCCTGCCAGAATCCTGGCAGGCAGCTTTTTATTTAAGACATTTGGTCCGCTATAATTTTTCTAAGCTCTTCAATATCCTTCCCAGATAACTTCTGGCATGCAAGGTATACAGAGATAAAATTAGAAACTGAGCCATTATATAGCTGGTTCAGTAAAAACTGTGTTTCTGTGTCCTGTATTTTCTTTTTAGAAATATTTGCCCTGCATATAAACCCTGGGTCTTCCCTTATAATAGCACCTTTATCGATAAGCCGCTTAATTACAGTATATGTAGTGTTTTTTTCCCACCCAATATATTCTTTAATAATTTTGGCAATATCCCTTGCTGCCAGTGCCTTATTAGACCATAAAAGCTCCATCACATTTAGTTCACCTTCGTGTAACCGTATTTCCCCCATTTAAACATACCTCCTGAAATGCCTGTAGTATTACTATATCGTTACAACAGTAAAGCACAAGAAAGCACAAATTAAAACAGCCATATTTAATGCCTTGTAAGTTCTTAAATATAACTGCCCATTTCCCCATTCCCAATAGATATATTCTACTATTGGTATTAATAAGTGTCAATACAGAAAAGTGAAAATTTTCTTTGTACCACCTAGTTTTCTTCTTCATATAATATTATAAATACTTTCTGGAGGATTTTTATTATGTACTTATTATTTGGAATTTTAATTCTCATATGTATACTTTTCTCTCTTATTTTCCATATAAGAAAAAAGAGAATAATCCGTAAAATTTGTGAAATGCAGCTTGAACAAAAAGTCTGTCTGCTAAACCAGATTATGGAACCATTTGGCTTTTGCTATTCCCCTTCACAGGATATAATAACATCACGTACTGATGCATGGCAGAAAAAATTTGGATATTGTGCCTTATATGATAAAAAAGCTGTCCATTTCTCTATGGTATTTGACTGTGAACCAATTTATTTTAACTATAATGGCCGGACCTGGATGTTTGAGTTCTGGAAAGGCCAGTATGGGATAAGTGCTGGTGGTGAAATTGGCTTATATTGTGCTGACAGGGTTTTGAGCCCTTGGGAATATGATAAAACACTTTTTCATGGCATAAGTGATAAAGAACTGATGCCTGTTACAATGACGGCCTATTATAAAGGCAGCCCTTTATTTACTGCATCACAGCCACACTGGTGGCTTACAGGTTTCTGCCCTGGCAGGTACTGCTGGCCCGGAGACCTGGCACTACGTGTTTCCATTACATTTAAAAGCGAAAATATGATGTACTGTTTCTTAACCAGCCTTGTACAGTCAGGCTATATAAAATGTGGCATCTCAGTCTGTGACATGACAGTTTCGTTTATGTTTGCAAAACCATTTTCTAAACAGCCATGCTGTAAAACCTGTTTTAGCGCAAGATGGGCACAATTTAAGAACAGGCTTTTCTGCAAATTATACATGTGGGTAACAAGGCCTTTCAGATGTACACTTGATAAAATATTATATTTATATTATTTCCTGCCTTTTGCATTCAGGCATATGCTTTGTATGAAAAAACACAGGAAACAGAAATTCCGAAAACCACGGGGAAAGGAAAAACTCAAGGATGGGATTTGAAAACCGTATCCAGAAGACATTTGACAATTCTCTTAACCTGCCGCTTTATCCAGGTTCAAAATATGTTATATTTAGTGACTGCCACCGTGGCACTGGCAGGGCAAATGATAATTTCCTGCACAATGAATTCCTTTACCTTGCTGCCCTGCGCCACTATTACCAAAAGGGATTTACTTATATTGAACTTGGCGATGCTGATGAATTATGGGAAAACCGTTCTATGCAGTGCATTAAAGAAAATCATATGCAAAGTTTTGAAATGCTTTCCATGTTTTATAGGCAAAACCGTTTTTTTGCAGTTTATGGCAACCATGATATAACTAAAAAAAGCAGTAAGTTTCCTAAAAAATATTTTTTCTCTTTTTATTGTGTGAAGACACTATGTGACAGACCGCTTTTTCCTGATATTGCATTTTATCCAGGAATTATATTGCATGATAAACTTAAAGGGCATGATATTTATATGACACATGGGCACCAGGCAGATTTGCTTAACAGCACATTCTGGCGTTTGTCACGTTTTCTGGTGCGCTATGTATGGAGACCTTTAGAAAGCATAGGCGTTCCAGACCCGACAAGTGCTGCGAAAAATAATATAAAGAAAAAAAAGTCTGAAAAAAAACTGGCAGGATGGGCACTGAAAAATAACCATATACTAATCACAGGACATACACACCATCCAATGACAGGCTCTAAAACATCACCATACTGCAATACTGGAAGCTGTGTACATCCTGCTGGCATAACTGCTATAGAAATAGAGAAACGTACTATTACTCTTGTTAAATGGTCTGTAAGTACTAAAAAGGATATGGAATTATATGCTTCACGTGAAATACTCGGAAACCAGGCATCTGTTGATGCATATTTTTAATAACACAGATAACAAACGGGGCAATATTATCTTGCTCCGTTTGGCTGGAGCTATTTATCCTGGTTATG
>CAJTXH010000110.1:0-9631 GCA_910580005.1 uncultured Lachnospiraceae bacterium
AAACGTGGCGCTGACGGTGGATCACGCGTTCAAGGTGGGACGCTTTCTTGGATGGTATTATGGACAGGAGCATAAAGCAAGGATTATAATAGGAAAAGATACAAGGCGTTCAAGTTACATGTTTGAGGATGCACTTTCTGCAGGGCTTACTGCAAGTGGTGCAGATGTATATCTGTTACATGTTACACCAACGCCAAGTGTTTCATATGTAGTAAGGACTGAACAGTTTGACTGCGGCATTATGATTTCTGCAAGCCATAACCCATATTATGACAACGGGCTGAAAGTGATAAATAGGAACGGACATAAACTTGAAGCCGTAATAGAGGCAAAAATAGAGGAGTACATAGATAGTGATGAAGATGCAATCCCGTTTGCAACCAAGGAAAATATTGGATGTACAATTGACTATGCAATAGGCAGGCACAGGTATATAGGGTATCTTATGTCACTTGCCACACGTTCATTTAAAAACATACGTGTAGGGCTTGATTGTGCCAATGGCTCTTCATATTCAGTTGCCAAAGGTGTTTTTGATGCCCTTGGTGCCAAAACTTACACTATAGGCATGGAGCCAGACGGGATTAATATTAATGATGGATGTGGTTCTACACATATAGAGAAATTGCAGGGGTTTGTAAAGGAGAAAAATCTTGATATAGGTTTTGCATATGATGGTGATGCAGACAGATGCCTTGCTGTTGATGACCAGGGCAACGTAATAGATGGTGATGCAATTCTTTATTTATGTGGATGTTACCTTAAAGAAAAAGGCGAATTAAATAATAATACAGTAGTTACAACAGTTATGTCCAATATAGGTCTTTACAAGGCATTGGATAAAGCAGGCATTGCCTATGAAAAAACAGCAGTAGGTGATAAATATGTCAATGCAAATATGATGGAACATGGGTATTCACTTGGCGGCGAACAGTCAGGGCATATAATATTTAGCAAATATGCTGTAACAGGGGATGGCGTGCTTACATCACTTATGCTTATGGAAGTAATGCTTGAGAAGAAAACAAAACTTTCAGAACTTTGCAGGAACTTAAAGATATATCCACAGCTTTTGGAAAATGTAAAAGTGGCAGACAAAACGGCTGCCATAAATGATGCTGATGTCCAGGCAGCAGCAAAAGCGGCAGAGGAGGCTCTTGGAAGCAACGGGCGCATACTTTTAAGGGAAAGTGGGACAGAACCTCTGGTACGTGTAATGGTTGAGGCTGAAACAGACGAATTATGCCAGAAATATGTTGACAACGTTGTAAAAATACTGAAAGATAAAAAATATATACAGGATTAGCATTAAAATTTAATAAACCCCCTTGATTTCCGGGGTTTGTTCGTGATATATTATACAAATGGTAAATTACGGGAGGATTACCCGTTTATTATAAGGAGGAAATATTAAAATGAGTGTACAGGTAGAAAAGTTAGAGAAGAATATGGCAAAGCTTGTTATCGAAGTCCCGGCAGAGGAATTTGAGAAAGCGCTTGATGAAGCATATAAAAAAAGCAGGAATAAGATAGCAATGCCAGGCTTCCGCAAGGGAAAAGCTCCACGTAAAATGATAGAAAAAATGTATGGAAGCAGTGTATTTTATGAAGATGCTGCTAACATTATAATTCCTGATGCATATGAGAATGCTGCAAAGGAAAGTGGATTAAAAATAGTTTCCCAGCCTGAAATAGAAGTTGAACAGATAGAAAAGGGCACTCCTTTTATATTTGCAGCAACAGTAGCTGTTAAACCGGAAATTACCCTTGGTGAGTATAAGGGCATAGAAATTGAAAAGAAAACTGCTGAAGTAACAGATGAAGAAGTTGAAGCTGAAATCAGCAGGGTAAGGGAAAACAACTCACGTATGATTACAATAGATGACAGGGCAACACAAGACGGAGATACTGTTATTATAGATTTTGAAGGATATGTTGATGGTGAACAGTTTGAAGGCGGCAGGGCAGAGGACTATTCACTTGTCCTTGGTTCACACACGTTTATTGACAGCTTTGAAGAGCAGCTGGTTGGCAAAAATGCAGGTGAGTCTGTAGAAGTGCATGTAACATTCCCTGATATGTACCAGGCAGAGGAACTCAGGGGCAAAGATGCCGTATTTTATGTAGATATTAATGATATAAAAGTAAAAGAACTTCCTGATATTGATGATGAATTTGCACAAGATGTATCTGACTTTGACACATTAGAAGAGTATAAGGAAGATTTAAAGAAAAAGCTTCTTGAGAATAAGGAAGCAGCTCTTGAAAGAGAAAAAGAGGAAGAAGTAATTGGTGCAATTATTGAAAATTCACAGATGGAAATTCCAGACCCTATGGTTGATGCACAGACAAAGCAGATGGCACAGGAATTTGCACAGCGTCTCCAGGCACAGGGGCTTTCCCTTGAACAGTATATGCAGCTTACAGGTTTTACACCACAGAAAATGCTTGATGAATTAAAGCCTCAGGCGCTTAAACGCATACAGAGCCGCCTTGTGCTTGAAGCAGTAGCAGCTGCTGAAAATATTGAAGTGCCAGATGAAGACTATGACAAAGAAATTGAAAAAATGGCAGAAGCATACAACATGGAAAAAGACAAGTTCATTGGACTGGTCAGTGACAATGAAAAAGAACAGATACGCATGGATATAGCTGTACAGAAAGCTGTAGAATTTGTTGTAGCTTCCGCTGCCATTAAAAGCCAGGAAAATTAAATCCAGGCTTTAAGGCCAGAAAGGAATGGTGAGAGGTTATGGGATATAGCATACCTTATGTTATCGAAAAGACTAGCAGCGGCGAACGCTCATATGATATTTACTCAAGGCTTTTACAGGACAGGATTATATTCCTTACAGGGGAAGTAAATGATGATGTTGCAAGCCTTCTTGTATCACAGCTTCTTTTCCTTGAATCACAGGATTCAGAAAAGGATGTGCAGTTTTATATAAACAGCCCTGGTGGTTCAGTAAGTGCAGGGTTTGCAATATATGATACAATGAATTATATAAAATGTGATGTTTCAACTATCTGTATGGGACTTGCTGCCAGCATGGGCGCTTTCCTGCTTGCAGGAGGTACTAAGGGCAAGAGATTTGCACTTCCTAATGCAGAAGTTATGATACACCAGCCATCGGGCGGGGCGAAAGGCCAGGAAACAGAAATACGTATTGTGGCAGAGCAGATTTTAAAGACAAGAAGCCGCCTGAATGAAATACTTGCTGCAAATACAGGAAAAGACCTTGGACAGATACAAAAAGATACAGAGCGTGACAATTATATGACAGCACAGGAAGCTAAAGATTATGGTCTTATAGATGAAATAATCACAAAGAGGAAATAAAAATAACAGACATTGTTTTTCATTAGTTTGGAGGTAGCAATGGGCATAAAAAAAGATGAAACAAAGCTTAGGTGTTCATTCTGTGGGAAGTCACAGAGCCAGGTACACAAATTAGTTGCGGGACCAGATGTCTATATCTGTGACCAGTGTATTGAACTTTGTTCTGAAATCATTGAAGAAGATACAGATAATTTGGATGATTTATATATGAATGATATGGATATAAACCTTCTTAAGCCAAAGGAAATCAAGGAGTTCCTTGATGAATATGTAGTAGGCCAGGAAGAAGCCAAGAAGGTGCTTTCTGTATCAGTCTATAACCATTATAAACGTGTACTTTCAAGCCGCAACATGGATGTAGAACTGCAGAAAAGCAATATTATGATGATTGGGCCTACTGGTTCAGGTAAGACATTCCTTGCACAGACACTTGCAAAGATACTTAATGTCCCATTTGCTATTGCAGATGCTACAGCGCTTACAGAAGCGGGATATGTAGGTGAAGATGTGGAAAATATCCTTTTAAAGATTATACAGGCAGCAGAGTATGATATGGAAAGGGCTTCACATGGTATTATCTATATAGATGAGATTGATAAAATCACACGTAAAGGCGAAAATGTGTCAATTACAAGGGATGTTTCAGGCGAAGGCGTACAGCAGGCACTCCTTAAAATTTTAGAGGGGACTGTTGCAAGCGTGCCTCCACAAGGCGGAAGGAAACACCCTCACCAGGAATTTTACCAGATTGACACAACGAATATATTATTTATATGCGGTGGTGCATTTGACGGGCTGGAAAATATTATTGGTACACGTATAGGCAGGAAATCTATTGGCTTTAATGCAGAAATTTCAACAAAAAGGGATGAAAATATTGGTGATTTATTCCGCCAGGTACTTCCAGAAGATTTTGTTAAATTTGGCATTATACCAGAGCTTATAGGAAGGCTGCCAGTTAATGTTGCGCTTGATTTGCTTGATGAAGAGGCATTGAAAAAGATTCTTGTAGAGCCTAAAAATGCAATTACAAAGCAGTATAAAAAGCTGTTTGAATTAGACGGCGTAAAGCTGTCATTTGAAGATGATGCAATTGCAGCAGTTGCAAAGCGTTCTGTTGAAAGAAAGACGGGTGCAAGGGGGCTGCGTGCAATTATGGAGTCAATTATGATGGATGCTATGTTTGAAGTACCATCAGATGATGAAGTTAAGGAATGCATTATTACTAAAGAATCAGTAACAGGTGATGAAGAACCCATGCTGGTACTTGACAATAACGAAACCAGGCGTACAAGCAGAAGGACTAAAAACGAAATTGCATAGGCTTTATGGAAAGCCAGGAAACAGGGGGATTATGCAAATCCCTCTGTTTCGGTTATAGAAGAAGCAGAATGGAGACAGGATATTAAATGGAAGAAAATTTAGATGTGGCAGACAAAATGGAGGGAATTCCCATAGTTACATTAAGAGACCTGGTTGTATTTCCAAAGACTACTGTATACTTTGAGGTGGGGCGTGAAAATACAGTCAAGGCACTTAAAGAAGCTATGAATGGCAGGCAGCTTGTGTTTACTGTTACACAGAAAGACCCTGCTGTTGAAACACCAGGCATGGATGATTTATTTGAAACAGGCACGCTTGCAGAAGTAAAGCAGATTGTAAATATGCCTGGCAAGGTTATAAGGGTAGTTATATCTGGCAGGGAACGGATGAAACTTATGTATCTTGAAACAATGGACGGCTATCTGGCAGGTACGCTTGAAAGCATTCCGGAAACTAAAGATACATCATATACACTTGAAATTGTTGCAATGGTACGTGGGCTTAAAGATTTATTCCAGGTATATGCAAATGCCAATGGCAGGTTTAACCCAAAACTTGTTGATGAAATATTAAATATATCTGATTTAGATACATTAATATACCAGATTAGTTCAAATATTCCTGTAAGTTACCAGATAAAGCAGAAAATTCTTTCAAAGGACAGCATAATAGACCGGCATGAACAGCTTTCAGTAGTGTTAAGCCGCGAAACGGGAATAGCACGCATACAGGACGATATTGCAAGGCGTGTCAAATCACAGGTAGAGGGCAACCAGCGTGAATATTACCTGCGTGAACAGATAAAGGCCATACACAAGGAACTCGGCGAAGACGATTCAGAATCTGACGCAGATAAATATACAGAAGCATTAGAAAAGCTTAAAGCACCTAAAAAAGTAAAGAAGAAACTTGCAGAAGAGATAAGGCGGTTTAAGATTACAAGTTCCAGTTCTTCTGAAAATGCCGTTATAAGGGGATATATCGAAACACTTTTAGATATTCCCTGGAAAAAGGAAAGCAAAAGCAACACAGATGTTGTACATGCAAGTGAAGTGCTTGACAAAGACCACTATGGCCTGGAAAAGGTTAAGGAAAGGGTGCTTGAGTGTATTGCGGTCAAGGCAATTAAAAAAGACGGGCAGAGTCCTGTTATATGCCTTGCAGGCCCCCCAGGCACAGGCAAGACTTCAATAGCAAAGTCTGTCGCAAGGTCAATGAACAGGAAGTATGTACGCATCTGCCTTGGCGGTGTGCGTGATGAAGCAGAAATAAGGGGGCACAGGCGTACTTATGTAGGAGCAATGCCAGGAAGAATTATTGCCGCCTTAAGGACAGCTAAATCTAAAAACCCTGTAATGCTTTTAGATGAAATAGACAAGCTTGGCAGCGATTATAAGGGAGACCCCTCATCAGCACTGCTTGAAGTATTAGACCCTGAACAGAACAAATATTTCCGTGACCACTATGTAGAGATGCCTGTTGATTTATCTAAAGTAATGTTTATATGTACAGCCAATACAACTGATACAATTCCAAGGCCGCTGCTTGACAGGATGGAGGTTATAGAGCTGTCTGGCTATACATCAAATGAAAAATTTCATATTGCAAAGGAACATCTTATAGAAAAACAAAAAATTGCCAATGGTTTGACAAAAAACCAGCTTAATATATCAGATAAGGCGGTCAGGATAATTATTGAAAATTATACAAGGGAAGCAGGAGTCAGGAACCTTGAAAGGAAAATTGCACAGATTTGCCGCAAGGCAGCTATGGAGGCAGCCAAAGACCCAGAAAGCAAGACCAGGGTTTCAGAGCGCAATATAAGGAAATTCCTTGGCACAGAAAAGTATACAACAGATATGGCAAATAAAGAAGCGGCGGCAGGAATAGCGAGGGGGCTTGCGTGGACAAGCACAGGCGGTGACACACTGGAGATAGAAGTAAATATTATGAAGGGTACAGGAAAGCTGGAACTTACAGGAAAACTTGGTGATGTAATGCAGGAATCAGCTAAAATTGCATTGTCATATGTAAGGTCAGTTATGCCAGACAGTTTCCCAGAGGAATATTTTGAAAAACATGATGTACACCTGCATGTGCCAGAAGGCGCAGTACCCAAAGACGGGCCGTCAGCAGGCATTACTATGGCTACAGCCATTTATTCGGCTGTAACAGATAAAAAAGTAAGGCCGGATGTTGCCATGACTGGTGAACTTACATTAAGGGGCAGGGTACTCCCTATAGGCGGTTTAAAGGAAAAAATCCTTGCTGCAAAGTCGGCTGGCATAAAACTTGTGCTAGTGCCTTTTAAGAATAAAAAGGATATTGATGACCTTGAGAAAGAGATTTTAGATGGGATAAGTGTAAAATATGTACAACATGCAGAAGAAGCATTCAGGGAGGTTTTAATATAAATGAAAGTAAAAAGCATAAACCTTGAAACAGTCTGTGGCGTTACAAGCAGGCTTCCAGAGAACAGCCTGCTTGAAATTGCATTTGCAGGGCGCTCAAATGTTGGCAAATCATCACTTATTAACAGCCTGGCAGAGAGGAAATCATATGCAAGGACTTCCTCCCAGCCTGGCAAAACCCAGACAATTAATTTTTACAATATTAATGAAATGCTGTATTTTGTTGACCTGCCGGGATACGGGTATGCAAAAGTATCTAAAAACCTTGTTGCAAAATGGGGCAAAATGATTAATAATTATCTGGAAGGCTCAAAAGTCCTTAGACTTGTATTTTTACTTGTGGATATACGTCACACACCCAACAGCAATGATATACAGATGTACAACTGGTGCGTAAGCTATGGCTTTAACCCTGTAATTATTGCAACAAAAGAGGATAAAGTAAAGCGTGCACAGAGGGAAAAGCTTTTACAGGATATAAAAAAGACACTGGATGTAGAAGAGGGTACACCTGTAATACCATTTTCAGCGGTGACAAAATCCGGCAAGGATGAGATATGGGAGTATATCGACATGGTCTATGGTAACTTTAAAGATGATATTTAACCTTATGTGGCAGGATATGCAATGAATTATTGCAAAACCTGGATGGACAAGAAAGAACAGAATGGAGGATGAAAGATGACTGGCCTTATTAAAGACCTTGTTAAAGACAAAAAGAACACAAAAAAGATAATTGCAGGCCTTAGCAGGATTATTAAACAGAAGAAATTCCTGTGTTTATTTGCTATGCTTATGGCAAGCTGTTTTTTATGGCAGAAAGCCTCTGCATTAGACAAGCTTTTATACCAGGACAGCGCCAAAGTGTTTACAGGTGGCACTTTAAGTCTGGGAAGTTTTATAAGTGAAGAGTTTTTAGGGACTAATTACAGTGGTGATTATAATGCAGCAGATGCAGATTACCAGATTAGCTATAACTGGAACAGTGAAAACCCTGAGCCTGCATGTGCAAGCTTAGACAGTGATGGTACAGTAAAAGCCATTGCAGCAGGAAGTGCCAAGGCTGATATTACATTTACATATAATAATATTACACAGACAGAGATAATTACAATAGAAGTGCTTGACCCAGAGCAGGTGGACTTAACATATGGCGGCAGCCATTATCTTATGGCAGCGCAGATATATGATACAGGCAGGTATATGTATACATCCTCCAATGAAAACGTAGTAGTAAATGCAGATGGAAGTGTTACTGCATATGGTTTTGAAGGTGCTAAAATTTATGTTTCAGGCGATGACGGCATAAAGACAGAAGTTGCACAGGTAAATATCTCTGCACCTGCATTTGCCAGTGAAACGCAGGTAAGGGCAGCAGGTTCAGAAGCATATTCACCTGTTATAATAAATTATGCACCACTTGAAGAAGATATTCCAGTAAAATGGAAAATTGCCAATGAAGCCGCAGCAGTTACAAGCGGAAGCGGGATTGCTGCTGTTGCAGCAGGCGAAACAGCCATTACAGCAGTTATAACACCAAAAAATGGTGATGCTATAAAACTGGACACTAAACTTGTGGTAACAGACCCTGTTCTTGCAGAAACAGATATTGTAATAGCAGAAGGTATAACTAAAAATATTAAAATTGATGGGTTAAATGATGCCAGCACAGTTGAATGGAATTTAAAGAAAAGTGAGAATGGAACAGCTTATTTTAAGAAGGCAGGAAAACTTTATGCCAATAATACAGGTGAAGATGTAGTTACAATCAACGCAGATGGCAGGGATATCATATGCTATATAACAGTAACAGACCCTTATTATGACGGCGATGGCATTATTAACTGCAAAGGCGGCACAAACCAGATAAAAATAGAAGGGCTGGACGAAGAAAAAAGCAAAGTAACATTTAAAAGCAGTAAAAAAGCAGTTGCTTCTGTAGATGAAGATGGCCTTATAGAAGCACTAAAAGCAGGCAATTCAGTTATTACTGTTAATGCAGATGGCCGCAAAATAAAGATACCAGTAGAAATAGCTTCTGTTAAGGGCTATAAAGCTTCAAAAAAGGCTATATCAATCTCCAATACAAAGACACATTACAGCCAGGCTAAAAGAATGAAGAAAGGTTATTATGACTGTAGTTCGCTTATATGGAGGGTTTATTCCAAATACAATGTATTCTTTGGTGTGGAATCCGGATGGGCACCAACGGCTGCTGATATAGCAAAATGGTGCACAGAAAACGGAAAGGCACTTTATAACAAAGCAGTACCAAGTGAAAAGCTGCTTCCAGGTGACTTGGTATTCTTCTCATATACAAAGAACGGGCGTTATAAAAACATATCACATGTGGAAATGTATACAGGGCAGGATATGGATGTATCAGCCAGCAGCAGCAACAATGCAGTAATACACTATGAATATTCACAGAATAATTCAATAGTAATGATAGCAAGACCAGTAAGATAATAACTTAATACATAAACTTCTGGAAAAGCCAGGCTGCGTTAAGCAGCCTGGCTTTTCCAGTTATCCTGTGTTTGTGTAAAAACGTACG
>CAJTXH010000110.1:9641-9793 GCA_910580005.1 uncultured Lachnospiraceae bacterium
TGCACAAAAAACGTGCAAAATGGCACTGTAAAACTTGTATTTTTAACGAAAAAAACGTGTCAAAAATCCTCGAATTTAATTAACTGTGGATAGTAACTAAATTTCCAGTATCCTGTGTTTGTGTAAAAACGGACGGTTTCTGTGCCAGAACC
>CAJTXH010000111.1 GCA_910580005.1 uncultured Lachnospiraceae bacterium
ACACATTTTGCACAAAAAACGTGCAAAATGGCACTGTAAAACTCGTATTTTTGACTAAAAAAACGTGTCAAAAATCCTCGAATTTAATTAACTGTGAATAGTAACAAATTTTTTGCGATTATTCCACATCTTAATACAATATATTCCTTATCTGCTCTCTTTTACTTATTTTTAATTTTGCAAATATATTTGACACATGCTTTTTTACTGTTGTTTCCGAAATAAACAGCTCTTCTGCAATTTCAGCATTACTCATACATTTCAGTATAAGTAATGCCACCTCTGTCTCCCTCCTTGTAAGTCCTGCACTTAAAAACTGTTGCCTGCATTCTTCTATACCCGGCAAACTCACTTTAACAATAAAATCACTTCCCTGTTTCAAATCCCCCTTTAACCCTCTTGTCTCTGTTTCTATATATTTATCTTTACTTTCTATTGTTTCTTGTACCTTACAATCCTGTATTATATCCTCTGTAACTTCTGTTCTTGCCATTTTCTGTTCAGTTTCTTCTATTATTGTTTCTTCTGGCACTTCATCATTATGTAATATTATCCATATACAAAATCCATATAATAGCGGCCTGCATGATAATGCAGTATTTAAAAATCTTTCTTCCTCCACATAATCTGTTGCCAGTACATTATAAAATAATACAAATGTTTGGATTAAGCTTGCCCAGAGTGCATTTTGTCCCACAAGTTCTTTATCAATTTTAAACTTACTACCTGTTTCCAGTGATGGAATATATAAAATAACTGTACCAGTAACAACTAATAACATCTGTTTTAAATCAAATAACTCTTTTATATCAAATCCTAAAAATACAACCACTAAACCCAGATATAAAAACACAGATATACACTTTTTCATATTAATTCCCCAAATTACTAAGCCTGCCTATTCCTGCATATATTCTGATATTTTAATTTCTATTTTTGATTCTATAGGCAATAAAAGCAGATATATTATTAATGAATAAAATAATGTTAGCATAGAAACTCCTGAATCCGCTAATAAAGATGCCATGCCTAAACCTTTATAACTATAAAAAATCTTGATAATTCCACAACATATTCCCATTACACCTGAAGCAAGGCATACCTTTCCTGTAAGCTTAATTGCTTCTTTAGCCTTTTTCAATTGTAACATACTCTCTGCCTTTTTCTTCCCCAAAGCCAGTTTCAAGGCAACGTTAAAGTCCTTAACCAGCCCTGCTGATGCTAATATTGGCACTATTAATACTATTAACTGTAACATGCTTATAACATCAAAATAAACCAGCATGTCACCAAACCCCTCTTCTGTTACTACATTTAATAATAACACTGAACAAATAACTCCTATTACTGCTAAAATATACATTTTGACCACTCCTTCCATAACCTGTAGCTCATAATCTAGATAAATTATAGCACTGCTGTCTTTATTTATCAATTTATAAACCCCTTATATACGTCCGTTTCATAAATTTCCAGTTATAATTCTGGGCTTTGCCAGTAAACAGCATGTTTCCAGTATCCAGCTAAATATTATATGACAGGGGCGCTCCAGCCCCATTGGCATTTAAATCCCGTACCCAATGCCACATTTAAATAATTTATAATTTTCTAATTTTAGCATTTTACTCTCACTTCTGTGCTGTTTCTATATATAATCCAATTATTTTAACTCTGCCTTTTCAAATAATAAAACAGAAAAAACTATTGAAGCTATTAATGTAAATGTTATAACTGCCATATACATTACATCTGAAAAGCCCTGTTCTTTAAGCCTGAACAATTCAGCCTGGTATAAATATATATACTTCAAATATGGTTCTATAACCGGATTTTCATAAAAACGCAAGTTTGCTTTAACAATTAACAATAAATATGTAAAAATTATGCCTGTTGCAAATGTTGCTGTTCCATTTTTTGTACTTATTGCCAGGAAAATAATAACTGCTGCCTGTGTCATAAAACCTATAAGTGCAAATAATAACCTTGATAAAATATAACCAGCCCCATTGCCAGCAGATTTAGTAATAGTACCATTAAATATTGCCATAATAACAGGAACAGTTATAAACATTAATGATAATAAAAACATTCCTGTAAGTGATACTATAAACTTTGCAAAAAATATCTTTAAACGGGAATTCCCGCTTAATAGAGAAATTCCATATGTCATTTTTTTAAAACCACTGCATATAAAAATTGCTGCAAATATACATCCAAATATCATATTGTAAAATGTCATTTGCTGGCACGCAATAATTTCATCAAATCCAATAGCATTTGAATTAAACAGGCCAACCCTGAAAAAATTCAGTGTCACAGCCAGCCCGCCCGAAACCAATGAAATAAACATAAGTATCTTAAATCCAACAGATTTACTTAGAATAAAAATTTCTGCTTTTATTAGATTTCCCATATCCATACCCCCTTTTTTATCCACTCTTAATATCATTATTTTCCAGCATATTTTTCTTTGTTTATTAAAGACATATAATACCTTTCAAGGCTTGCACCTTCCACTTTTATTTCCTTTACATCTGACTCATTTAAAACCAGTTCTTTTACCACTTCTTTTGTACTTCCTGTAAAATCATAAAGATTTACCCTGCTGTTTGAAACGGTTTCAAGCCTGTTATCTGGAAACATCCTTTTTAAAACTGCTGTTGTGTTTTGCACATTGCCAGTGCGTATAGATAAATATGGCCTGCATTTTGCCATAAGTTCTTCTGAAGCAACCTGTTCAAGTATTTTTCCCTTGTTTATAAAGCCATAGCACGTTGCAAGCTGGTCAAGTTCACTTAAAATATGGCTTGAAATTAAAATTGTAATTCCTTGTTCCCTATTCAGTCTTTTTAAAATTTCCCTTAACTGTAAAATCCCTTCTGGGTCAAGTCCATTTACAGGTTCATCCAGTACCAGCAGTCCAGGCCTTCCCATAAGTGCCATTGCAATGCCAAGCCTCTGTTTCATGCCAAGTGAAAAATGTCCTGCTTTTTTAGAGCCAGTATCTTCAAGCCCTGTGTCTTTTAATAATTCATTAATACAGCCCTTATCCTTAATTCCATATTGCAGTCTTATAACTTCAAGGTTATCTTTAGCTGTCATATTAGAATAAAATGCAGGCCCTTGAACAACTGCCCCAATATTTTTACGTTGCATATGTAACTTTGCAGGATTTTTTTCTCCAAAAATTTCAATCTCACCTTCTGTCTGCCTTGCCCTTCCTGTTAAAATACGCATAAGCGTTGTTTTGCCTGCCCCATTCCTTCCAACAAATCCATAAATATTCCCCCTGCATATTTCCATATCAAGCTTATTTAAAACATTAGTTTTTTTATATCTTTTTACAACTTTTCTTGCCACAAATATTTTCTCTGACATTATTCCTCCTCCCTGCCATGCTTCAACATGGCTATATGTTGTATATTTACTTTATATACGATTCTTCTTCTAGAAACAATACTTCACAAGTATTAATATAAGTAGTAAAATAGTAGTAGTAATAATAAACTAGAGAGTAGTAATTTTAAGCCATGGGTACGAGGTAAAAAAGTAATGGAAAAGATATCAATGATTTAAAATAAATTTATGCTTTATAAACAATTACTTTTAACTGTAATATAAATATACCCTGTATAGATAAAATCTTATAAATATTTTATCCACACAGGGTATTTATAATTCTGTTCCTGTAAATCACATTTCTGCATATTTACAAACTAATTCATCAAATTTCTGTCTGTTATCTTTAATCCATATGTCATAAGTAGTATTCTGTCCTGATATAATTTTTCCAAGCTCTATAAGAAATTGTGGTATTGCCTCAACAATTATAGATTTTCCAAAGTCTGAAAGGTTCTCTTTACCCTGGTAAGGACATCCTCCTGTATAAATAGCAAATGCTTTCTTTGGCCCGTCTGGTGACTGCTTTATAGCACCTCTGAATCCTATTTCTGCAATCTGTTGTGTCGCACAAGAAGAAGGACAGCCAGAAATATGGATTTGTGGGAGTACACCATCAGCAAAGTTTTCCTTGCGTATGGCATCTATACACATTCCAAGAAGTTCTTGTGAATCACCTACACCAACCTGGCAAATCTGGTTTCCTATACAGGCAACTGATGTTTCAAATATAGTAGAAGCACCATCTCCTGTTGCTTTTAAAACTTTTTCAGCTTCTGCGCCATTACAGTTAATTATATAAAGCCCCTCTTCAGGAGTAATACGTAACTCCACATCTTCCATGTCTTTTATTAAATCATAAAGTTCCCTGAACTTTGAAGGTGCAACTATGCCACCTGCTGGCTGGTAAAATACTGCATAAAGCCCTGTCTGCTTCTGTGCTGTTATCCTTTTGCCAGAAATCCTGGTGCCATCATCTTTTTTATTAACAATATATGGTTCAGGGTTTATATCAAGCCGTTCAATTTCAAAGACTTTATCTAATTTCTCCTGAAATGCCTTTTTAAGACCATCAACTCCAAGTGTGTCTTGCAAGAATCTTGTCCTTGACTGTGCCCTGTTTGTATAATTGCCATAACTTACAAATGTATCAACCATTGCTTTAACATAATAAAGCACCTTAGAAGGTTCTATACACTCAGCAGCTTTCACGCCAAGTTTATGCTTGCTGCCAAGACCTCCTGCAATATAAACATCAAACTTGCCATCAGAACATGAAACAAAACCCATATCCCTGAAAGTTGCATGTGTTTCATTTTTGGAAGAATTAGAAAAACACACTTTAAGTTTCCTTGGAAATTTTACTGATTTAATAAAATTCATAAGATAATCTGCTGCTTCCCTGGCATAAGGAAGTACATCAAAATTTTCACCTTCCTGTACACCTGAAAGCGGTGATGCCATCACATTCCGTGGGAAATCCCCTCCACCACCACGTGAAACCATGCCAGCCCTCCATACGCTTTCTATCATCTTACATAAGTCCCCTGCTTCAAGATTATGGAGCTGTATTGACTGACATGTTGTAAGTTTTGCCAGACTGACATTATATTTCTCACATAAATCTGCTATAAATTTTAACTTATCCTTTGTAACCTGTCCTCCAGCAAGCCGCAGCCTTAACATATGTTTTTCACCGCCACGCTGCGCATAACTTCCAAAACCTCCTGAAAATCCTTTGTACTCTGCTACTGTCATTTCCTTATTATGGAATGCCATTGTCTTTTCTTTAAATTCTTTTAAATCAGGTATAAACTCTTCTAAAAAATTTCCTGCCATATACATTTCTCCTTTATATTACCATCTAAACTAAACCCATTATATATCATATCCATATTTTTTTAAATAGTACATAAAAGAGAAAATAGAGAAATTTATATATATTTTCTAAGGGAAGCAGACTGTGCAAACCTTGATGGCTGTACTTTATATATCGCCCTTGTTATAATTTCAGATAAAACCATAGCCATTATAAAAAGTATAACTGCCACCCCAATTCCTTGTATTAATGTAATATTATATAAATCAGATATAAAATTAATTATTACATTAGTAAAAATAGTGCTTACACAAAATAATAATATTGAAACTACAAAGAATTTATATACAAATGACATATATATTGTTATTATAAAATATTCTATACCTGCTGCTATAAGTTCTTTACTTATATCTTCTATAAACTGGTTTGTATCAGATGCCTGTATAATTCTTATAAGAACTAATATACAAATTGGACACACAAAATTTAATACATTTATTACTCTCTGGATTCTAAAACAAAACTCCCTGTAGTTTGGGGAAGATTTAACAATATTAGAAGACATAAGTGTACTTGCAGTTTGAAAAAAAAACAGAAAACTACAGAAACTCATCATATATATTGATGGAATTTTATAAATATCTATGTATATAATACTTACAATTCCTATTAACATAAAAATAAATGAACATATTATATTTAATTTAAACTGGTATCCATATTTAATAAGTTTTAAATTCTTAATCATAGTATTCCTCCTTTAAAGCTTTAAATAAAACCCTGGTGTGCAATATTATTAACAACAAGCTTAACACAAATAAAACTATACTTATTCCAGCAAAAATATTTTTATCCAGTATAAAGATATTAAAACCCATATATAGCATTAATATTATAATTGTTATAAAACTATAAATTGAGAAAAAATCAAAAAATCTTAAAACAAAAAGTGCAACAGCCATAAAAAAATATACTGAAATTAATAAATAAATAGTTAATTTAAATGGGATTTTTAAAACTGCTGCTGTTACAGAAATTATTAATAATGTACTTAAAGCCCTTCTTACTGCATCTGACAAAAATGCCATTTTTAGTAACTGTTTATATCTTGTTGATGTTTTTAAATACTCATTCCTGCCATTCTCCTTTCTGGCATATCCTGCAAATACAAAGAAATCTGCAAGGCACTCTGCAGCAATAGTAATTGATGCAGCAGATAAAATTAATATAAAACTTCCATCAAAGAATATACTTTCTATATATAATCCCGCCCATACTGCCAGAGGATATAAAATATATAGCAAAAACCTGAATTTCCTATCTGGAAAAAACATATGGTAACTTTCTATATAATCTTTCATAAACAGCTCCTTTCATGCCACCTTGCTTACATAAGCTGTGTATATTTTTTCATAACAGCAATGCTAATCTGTGAAAGTTCTGGTATTTCTTTAGATATATTTAATCCTGCCAGCTTATCAATATCCTCTGCAAGGCACATCCCCTCAAATCCATAATTGCTCTTCTGTATACTGAATAAAATATCCTTTACCTTATCTGCATCTTCGTTCTCACCTTTAACAAGAATATACTTTTCCTTTAAGTCTTCAACAAAGCCCTGCTCCGCTATTTTGCCTTTCTCCATTATTATTGCATAGTCTGTTACATTCTCCATATCTGCAATATTATGTGTTGAAAAAAGCACGCTGTTCCCACCATTGCCCTGTTCCAGATACTCCCTTATCATCTGGCAAAGTTTATCACGCATCAGCGGGTCGAGAGGGGAAGCAGGTTCATCAAGCAAAAGCATCTTTGTTTCCCTTGCAAATACATTTGCAAGTACAACTTTCATTTTCATTCCGTCTGAAAGTTTATTAAATCCCTTATTTTTCTTTTGTATTCCTGAAATCTCTATGCCTAATAATTTGCAAATCCCATAAAATCTGTCTTTATCAAACTTTTCAAACAAAAGTCCGCTTGCATCTGCTATTTGCTCTATCGTCCAGTGTGGCATAAAATAATTGCCTGGCCCAGTATATCCAATATTTTCACGTATAACCTTTTCTTCTTTCTCTCCATTAAAATAATCTATAGTCCCTTTATAATCCAGACGTACACCTGCAAGTATATTTATAAATGTACTCTTTCCTGCACCATTTTCACCAATAAGCGCTGTTGCAAAACCCTTTGGAATATTTAATGATGGTATATCTAATACAAAACTTTTAAATTTTTTATATAAATTATTAATACTTACTACATTGTCCGTATCCATATTCTCTCTCCTCTATTTTCCACTTTCTTCTGTTTCTATTAACATCTTTAAAATATTTATAAGTTCACTATCTGGCACATTAGCAATTTTAGCTGCTGATATGGCATTTAATAAATATTCCTCCATTTTTCTTATATGCTGTTCCCGTAGCATTTCACTATCCTGTGCATTAACATAATAGCCTTTACCTTGTACTGCTGTTACAAGTCCATTTTTTTCAAGCTCCTCATATGCTTTTATAGTAGTAATAACACTAATTCTTAAGTCTTTTGCCAATCCCCTTATTGATGGAAGAAATTCACCCTGTTTAAACTTGCCTGCCAGAATATCCTCTTTGAACTGCCCAGCTATCTGCTGGTATATAGGCACTCCCGAATTTTGCATTATCCTCAAATATCTTCACCTGCCTTAATAACAATTATATGTAGTATAAACTGTTTATATGTTATATATACACTATAAACAATTATTTGTCAATACCAAATAATAAAATTATCCTAATATAGGTAACAACAAATAAAATATACTTTCCTATAAAGTAAAAAACAGGTTATAGAATTGAATTCTATAACCTGCCATTTACTTTATATTTATATACGTATTTCCCTGTGGTCTACACAGGTTGAAAATACTATAAGGGTCTTTGTACGCCCATACCGTTGCAATTCACCTATAAACTGATCCAATTCATCTGTACTTGGAAATAACACTTCAAGTAACATTGAATAATCCCCCGTAACACAATTACATTCAATAACATTTTTACATTCTCTGATATATGGATAAAATTCTTCTTTATCAACAGGTGATACTTCAAGATTAATAAACGCCTTAATATGGTATCCAAGCTTTACAGGATTAACACATGCGTGAAATCCCTGTATATATCCATTATATAAAAGATTATCAATTCTTACAGAAACAGCAGGCGAAGATAAAAAAACTTTTTCCGCAATTTCTTTTAAAGATATCCTCGCATTTTCCTGTAGCATTGTTATAATCTGCTTATCAATATTATCAAGTTCATTATTTTTCATACTGCACCCCTCCCTACAAACACTATACTAAACGTTGTTTTTATTATAGTCCGTTTCTTTATGACAGGCAAGGGATAAAATATTTAATAAAATTATTATTGCTTCCTTCCAGTAATTAAATCATAACTTTCTGCAATCATTCTTTTTATATCATTATCAGGTATACTTCCATCCAGAATTATTGTATTCCAGTGTTCTTTATTCTGGTGGTAACCTGGCTGTACTGACTTATATGTATTTCTCCAGAAATCCCTCCACTGGATATCTGCTTTAACATTAACACACATATAACCATTTCTGGCGTATGTCCATGCAAATGCTTTTTTATTACCTTTATATCTTAGTAATACCCAGTTATCATCACGAAAAGGTGCATCTATATATACATCATTAAATGACAAACCATATTCTAGTATCTCTTCCCTCTGTTTCATAATACCTATTTCTCCTACAAAGCAAAAAAATCCAGTAATAAATGTTACTGGATTTAAATGAGACACGGGGGAATCGAACCCCCGACAACTTGATTAAAAGTCAAGTGCTCTACCAACTGAGCTAGTGTCCCATCATATCTGCCCTTGCAGATACAATGCCCAGAGCCGGAATCGAACCAGCGACACGAGGATTTTCAGTCCTCTGCTCTACCAACTGAGCTATCTGGGCATTAGATATTTATACAAATATCTAATGAATGGCGGGAACAGGATTTGAACCTGTGACCTTCGGGTTATGAGCCCGACGAGCTTCCTAGCTGCTCCATCCCGCGTTAAATAATAAATCTTTAATACTATATACAAGCTATACTATAAATAGAACAACCTGCCTTATCTTATGTTAAATGGATGGAGAAGGATTCGAACCTTCGAAGGCGAAGCCAACAGATTTACAGT
>CAJTXH010000112.1 GCA_910580005.1 uncultured Lachnospiraceae bacterium
TTTTTATATGTCCATTAGAATTTGAGTTAAAGAGATATGTTTTTCAGTGCCCTCTTCCGGAGCCTGTGGGTGGGAGGTATAAAAATCTTTTTGCTTACCTCATCAGCCGTGGCATACCAGCCGGGACCATCCAGATGCTGGTCAGCCAGAAGATTATGTACCAGGAAAAAAACAGGAACAACATTGTATTCATTAATCAGGAAAAAGATTTTGCAGAAATCCGCGGCACATATACATATGGGAGGCCTTTCCACGGTGTAGTCCCCGGCTGCCGGAAAGACGACTTCTAGTGGTTCAGGACCTCAAAGGATGCTGCAAAGGGTTATATCTGCGAAGCTGCCATTGATGCTATCAGCCTTTACGAATTACATAAAATGCAAGGCCAAATGGAGAATGCTTATTATATCAGCATAGCCGGTGTCGCCAAACAGCCTGCCATTGACAGGCTGGAACAGTCAAAGCTGCATATTGTGCTTGCAGTAGATAACGATGATGCCGGCCAGAAATGCAGGGATAAAAATGCCAGCCTGGAGTATATTTTGCCAGTACATAAAGACTGGAATGAGGATCTGCAGGCTTTAAACGGTGACACTGCTGTTAACCAGTAATTGCCTGGCTGTCGTTCTGTCCTACCTTATTTTTTTCTTCATTACAGTATCTTTTCATGCTGCACCAATGGTACAGGCAACAGATAACTGTAATTCCAGAGCCTTGCTTTTTAACAGCGGGGCTTTTCTTATGCCAGTAACCCATAAATTTTCTATGTGTACTGGCAGCATAGAAATTATTATGGAGTACTGTAGTAAATATTCGGAATACTGTAATGCTGCATTTCCAGGAATCCGCATCCTGCAGTATGGATTTTCAATCCCCAAAATACAGTGCTGTTGTTTACACATCAAAAAACTTGGCATTCCAAAACTTACTAATCTTGGAATACCAAGGCTGCATTTTGATACAACATCCATTTTATATTAAACCGATCTGCTGCACTGCCGTTTTCATAATATCCTCCTTCCCTAAATCCGATATACAGAACCTCATGTTGTAAAACTCTGCAAAATGAAGGACCCTTTTTACAATAATGGACATGTACATTTCATATCCATAATTACATCTAGCATTTTCAAACCATACCTCCTTCTTTCCGGGCAGGACAGCAACTGACATCCATGCAACCAATGGGACATTCCTGCATCCTTCCATATCATATAGCCCCACAGGAAGGTCAACTGCCCCGCCAGTATAATCATATATCCTGATAATCCCCTTTTCTAACCTGTCCTCAACTAAAATGCTGTCATTACACCCCAAAGGGCATTCGCCAATCCTTGCATGCCATTGGTCATCATTCAGTGCCTGCTTATTTTTTTGTATATAGCTGTAATCCGGCATAAGAAAAACTCCTTTCTAAAAACCGCTATTGAAAATAAATTACTGTTACAATGTTCCTGGCTATATTGTATCAAATAAAAATACAGGTTAATTTTTGCAGAAATAGAATAGACCACACCTCCTTCTCTTTTGGCATAGCACTAATCCGTTCCTGCATTTATATGCTTTCAGCCAAATAAAATCCACATGCTTATAATTTAGGGATTCCCCACAATACTTGTATCATTTTGCAGGCCTAAGTAATAACTTGATTGCATCTGCAGTAACCTTGTCTGCATACTGTTCTAAAAATGGAAGAATTACATCTGCATTCTTCCTCTTGACCCCTGATAATTCCCGGATATCATACCAAAAAACTGGCTTGTCCATTTTATCGGCCCTAACTTTTTTGTATGTCCATACCAGCCTCCTGGCCCAGTTCTGGGCATAAGATTCCTTATACCTACCCAGTATTTCACGGCACTTTGGCATATTTTCAAGCCTGTGGTTTGGTATCCCTGCCAATTTATATACTAATCTTTCAGAAACTCTTTCCGGCCTTCCTGTATCATTGATATTGCCATGGTAGATATCATAAGCAGCCTTCTCTAATATTGGTGCCATTTCTTCATCATACCGTTTCCAATCTTTTGGTGTTTCTTCTTTGGGACATCTGGTTTCCTGTCCACTCAAAATTTGTCTTTCCGACAATGAAGGATGTAAAAGATTATCAACTGAAATCCCCAAGTAAAATGCTATCTGGCATACTATTGAAAAATCAGACCTGTTTCCTAATAGTGTCCTTTGAATCTGGTACAAACTGGCAACATCATTCAATCCATTCCCTCTGTAATATTTTTGTATATCATCAGCAAGCATCTGGGTGTTTCTTGTTTTTCCAGTGGAAGATATATATTTTGTATCTTCCATGCCATAAAAAAGTATTGTGCTGATTGCTATATTATTCTCAAAATCCATAGGTGCTTCAAAAACCTGTTCCATATAGGATGCAAATTCTATTTCAAGAGAATTTTTAATGTATACTGCTTTATCTTCCTCTATGTCCATCTCAGCAGGATTTAAAGTAAAGGTCTTGCTGCTTGTTGCTGTTATCTTTGAATTTATAAGTTTACACTTATGCCGGACACATAAAGCCATATTTCGGATTTGATGGTTTCTATGCCAGTATGCTTCACCGTACTGTTTCCTGTCAGATGATGCACATATAGGACAGTATTTCAGATACTTATCTTCTTCACTCCTTGGCAGGATGGAAAATAACTGGTGTGCATCACAATAACTATGTTCCAGTTTGTACAAAGCCTCTTTCTTTTTTGATAGTCCAATAAATCTCGCATATTGTGGGAACATAGTATGTTCAGTAACCAGTTTATCTATCGGGTACATGTTTTTAATTACCTGTTCCATTTCTGGATTCAGATGCCCTATAAATTCTTTGCTTGGGTTACAGTGCCTGTTATATAGCAGGTCTTCCAATGCAGTCCTGCTTGCTGTATAACCTGAATGTACATAGTACCTGCAGAACCAGCTGTAAACCAGTTCATCTGGATAAATGGATGGCACAAACCCTGTCACACAGCTACCTCCTCAACAAAAAATCCCTTTTCTCTTAATAACATTACTGCATCTTCTCCACATTCTTTTGACTGTTTTATTACTGTTGCAGTCTGTACATCCACATCTGGTTCATTATGCACTTCCTTCTGTATATCTGGCACTTTCTTTTTGGCAACAGAAGAAGTCTGGCTTCTTTTCTTTTGCTTAACCTTAACAAAATCCTGTATATTTTTTAATCTTTCATTATGTGCCATCAGGATTGTTTCTCTGTTTAACTCTTCTTTTCCTGTCAGTATTGCTATCTGCTGTGCTTCCATTATTACTGATACTAAAATAGCAATAATCCCACCTGTACATTCATATACCAGTTCTATAATACCAGGTGTAAGTTCAGTTGGATGTGCTACATACTGGTAGGAAAACAATATTTCGCAAAACTGTATAAAATAGTCATTACATGGTAATGCAGAATAAGACAGGCCTACACTTCTTCTTGCTAACTGCATCTCCTGGCCAAAGAACATTTCTGTTTCTGGTAACCCGACTAAGCATATTGACACACCACTGGCATTTATTAACTGTGTCATGGAAGCCACAAGGTTAACCCCTCCTTTGTTCCTGCATATATTCTGGCATTCATCAATTACAATCAAAAGGATATTATTGAGTGCCACCTGCGATACAGTTCCAATCAGGTTATCAATGGATGCCCTGCTTTTAACTGCAATCTGTTCATAGTTTGTCCCTGTTGCCATATCGACTTGTGACAGGATTGCCAACAATAATCCTTTAACAGAACAGTCATGCGGGCACTGCACATTGATGCAGGGAATAATCTGTGCATATGGTTCTTTTGTCACAATAATCTGCTCCCCACCAGATAAAACGATACTTTTTGCTATGGCTGTACTCTTGCCAATCCCACTTGGTCCAATTATGGAGAAACTGTCTGAACCTCCCAAGACAGAATGGTATCCTATGCCATGCAGCCTTTTATGGTTCTGGTTTCCCTGCATGGCAGCATCTCTTGTCTGCTTCTTTTTCAATGAATGCAGCATTGCAAGATATATTTTGCTGTAAATCTCATAACTCATTGCAGATGGCACATAAATATCTGTCATTGCATCTAATGCTGTAAGCCTCGTTCCTGCATCAGCTTTACAAATCTCATGACTATAAACTGGAAGTGATAACATAGTTTTCTCAAGTTCGTGCCCCATCAGCATTTTAGGCATCTGTTCTATCAAATTCTCCATCCTGTACCTCCTCTATAAAATCTTTATGTCTTTCTTCCTTTGCTCTCTTTTTTGTTTCTCTTATCCCTTTAACATTAACATCCCTGCTTTTCTCTTTGCCTTCAACTATTCTTTCAACATGTGATGCCAGGTCAACCCTGCCCTGCAGATTTTTGGGTATTGCATCACCTATTATGTTTCTTTGGATTGACTGTATCTCTTTGATTTCCCCAAAACTTTTGCCTGTGAACCGGGATTCAATCAAACAGAATTCAATAAAATTACCCTCATGTATCAGATACACCTTATCAGCAGATTCTGGATTGTATGCTGCTATGGCATCACCACCAGTTAAATATTCCTCTGTAAAATTCCTTTTTTCAGAGTCGTACCGCAACCCAAAAACAATTAACCCCTGCCGTGCAAATCTGGCATTGGTTCTTGGCAGCAAAGTCATTATTAATTCCTTTTTGGAAACTGCAATCAGATTACATCCTGGTTGTTTTTTACCCCATTCAAAAATACTGCCTGGATATGGCTGTACCTTTGCCTCTGCCATTTCTTCTGTATATGGATAATTTCCCACAATCCGCTGGTTGTTGTTAAACAATATTGCATGGATAATAACTTTCTCATAATCTTCCATAGTCAGGCAGGCATTTTTACGGTAATCTGGAGCAAGCCTTTCGCCAGCATTCTTATCTACATACCCATGATCCATCAGAAAGGGTTTTACAGAATCCTGCAACAACTGGAAGCTCCTCTCTACAATAGATTTCAATTCTGGCCTCAGAGGAGGAAGGTTTACCAGTGTAACACCTAATTCAGTAATCTGTGAGAATGTAGCAGACTGGTACTCACTGACCATATCCGAAACTATGACAGCTGGCATCTGCTTTGAATCCCACTGCTCTTTCTTAATAATGATTCCAAACTTTTTACACCATTCCACTTTATCATCAATAACATTCAGCATTAAATCTCTTAAAGAATATGTTCCACCTTCCCAAGTTAAGGAATATCCCATAACAAAACCATTACTATATGCATCAGTTATAATAGTTAAAACTGGTCTGCCCACAAGGTTTCCAGCATCATCAACCAGATAAATATCACAGATTGTTGCATCAATCATTCCAACACCTACATTTGATGCAAATTCCTGCACACCTTCCCCTAACAGTGGCCTGTAATTTCGTTGGTAATCCTTAATGCCATTTCTTGATATAATTACATTTTGTCTTGTTTTATATTTGCTGTAGAAATACCTGAACTGGTTAAATGATGGACACTCTGGAAGTAGTACACCTTCCCCATCACAATATTTCTCTTTTATCATATAAGTGTATGCTGTTTTCAGGCTGTTTTTATGCCTTGTAAAATAGAACTTGTTCAATGCCCATCTGAAGTTCTTTTCATCTTTTGTAAGTTCTTTATCTGGGACACATCTTTTTTTAGGTACAAGAACAGATATATCCTGAAAAGCAAGATACTGGCATAGATAAGTCCTGGCTGTCTGTATAGAAATCCCTTTTTCTTTTGCAACCCTTCCGATTGCCTTAGTACGGAACCTGTCATCTGCAAGAAAAGGCAGGATGCCTGCAACTACTGTGAACCTTTCATGTGCAATCCTTCTGGCTTTTGGTGGCAGGTCATCTTCTTCTGTCAGGACTGTTCCTGTGGCATCTAATAATTCTTCCTCTGTACAGTTTCCATACCCATTAATTTCTTCTTTCTTATACCACTTGGGCATTGTCTTTCTTATACAGTCAATTATCAAGACAGCATCTTCCTCTACAGCCAGTACCCTGTATATACATCCATTATCTTTAAGAAGTTGGTTCTTCTCCATTGGCATCCTCCTCCTCCTTCTTTTTATCCACCACAATGCCCCAGTCTGTCACTCCTCTTCTTATCCAGTAGTTCCTTGATTCATCCAATAATTTTGCTGTCATTGGTTTTGTCAGATTTTTCCTGAACACACACTCCCGAACCATCAAATCCCCATCTGCTTTTGTTGCAACGAAATCAGAACAGTAATCACCCATTTCCAGACCTTCTAACAGAACCTGGCATCTGAACTCTTTTACATCTGGATTTTCCTGTAACTTCTCTGCATATTTAGACTCAATAGCATTATAGGTACGGGCCACACCATCAGCACATTTACTCATAGTCCTCTTCTCACATCTGGTTCTTTTATAACCTTTTGGTTTCATAAGACATCATCCTTTCCACATCATCAAAATCTTTGATATTACATTCCACAATAATTATGCCATAATGCTATAAAGGAAAATTTCTGCAAAAAACACCTTAGAAACCTGTAGCTTCATAATTAAATTTATTGGAGAAGCACTCCATAGTTAATGATAATGCCCGAATTTTTGCCCTGACATATAGAAAACTGCCCAAAATTATATTTTTGGGGGCATAATTTGTGAGCAAACAAAACAAATACTACTTTCTATATAATATACAGAAAAAAGGAAGAGCCTGAAAAATAATCATCCTTCAGGTTCTTCCAAATAGTTAACTTATTATTTCCTGCTATTGTTTTAAAAAAGTTAAATCCTATGAATAGTATATACTTTTATTCAATTATGTATCAATGCCCTCTTCCAAAAGTTGTTTTGTACTAATTTGATAAGAAATATCACTTATATCACCAATATCCAGAATAATGTGCTCATCCTCTATCTTTTCCATATTTACTGCTAATCGGTATTCCTGCTGGTAACTGTACTTGCTTCTTTTAAGGAAAGAAAAATTATATAATCCTTCTGTTAGTAACTTTGCCACTTCTATTGGCATTTCACAATTTTCTTTATAATAAGTTACCTCTCTGTTATGCAGCTCATATCCTTTTTTCTTTGCCACATCTGTAGCCCTTAATATAAACTCATGGAAATTTTGTATTACCAGTGCAGTATCTCCAAATTTTAGTAATTTTTCCTTCTGTTCACTGCTAAATTGAAAATGACAGCCATCTGCAGGCACACAAAATAAACAGAAAACAAAATTATCCCTGCTATCTTCTGTTGTCGAAATAAAATTACATGGTGTACCATCTGGAAGCTCATATGCCATTGAAAAAAATTTATTTTCCATGTAATCTCCAATTTCATGATTGTCCTCTGACTCTTCCATTTCTATAAAATAATTTAATTCTTTCATATAAACAGTCCCTGACTGGAAACTGTCAATTCTTTTCTTTGATTGGAATTTAATAAGTACTGGTGATTTGCTTTCTGTTTTCAAATCCATTCTTCTCCATATAAATTTTATTTGTCCATATCATCATGGACAGAACAGTTAAAAACTAATTCTTATCCGAAAGCTTCTCTGTCATAATGAACCTTTCCAACATCTTCACTAATATTAATTATAAACTGACAACTTTGAATATGCAATATACTAAAACAACACAAAATACAGTAGCCATTATATGCCATCCATGATATAGTAAAGATAAAGGCAGGTTATTCCTGAAATATGTAAAATGCAAATTTATATAATACGAGGGGAAAAAATATGACAGTCAAAGAAGATATTCTGGACAGACAACCATTTATAGATAAAATCATATCCATATTGAAAATACTGTCAGAAGAAAAAAGAGGTACATCTTTTGCCATTGATGGTGACTGGGGTTCAGGAAAGACTTTTGTACTGGAACAGCTTGAGAAACAGCTTGAACCTGTACAAAATGAAGAAACAGCAGATGACCGGTACTTTCTCTTTCATTATAACTGCTGGCAGTATGATTATTATGATGAACCAGCGGTAGCAATAATCTCTGCCATGCTGGAAAAAGCGGATGCTATGTGCAGTTCAAAAGCAGGAAAAATAATTGCTGCATCATGGATGGATGTGAAAAATAAGCTGGCAGGCATTGGTAATGAGTTTATAAAAAATAAAATTGGTATTGATGTTGTGGAAACAATCAGTAACTTCCAAGAAGCATTAGATGAACAAAAATTAGACAACAGTTCTTTTGACAAATGGTTCTCATTCAAGAAAACAATTGACAATACCCGAAAAACCATCTGTGATATTGCATCTGAAAAAACTGTTGTAATTATAGTTGACGAACTGGATCGTTGTCTGCCTGATTACTCTATAAAAGCCTTGGAGAGGCTTCATCATATTTTTGACGGTATTGATAATGTTGTGCTGATTTTTGCTATAGATGCAAAACAATTACAGCATACAGTAAAAAGTATATTTGGAAATGAAGACGATAGGAGTGTTGACAGGTATTTAAAGAAATTCATTAATTTTGAATTGAAGCTGGATTATGGAAGCACCCAGGACAATGTATGGGAAAAGTATCATCATTACTTCGGTCTGTTTTCTAATAAGCATTTTCCTGATGATGAATACAATGTGAGGGAAATTGTCCTTAGGTTATTCAAATACAGTAAAATTGACATCCGCAACCAGGAAAAGATTATTGAAAAAACAAGAACTGTCCATAAACTTGCCTGCCCTGAAAATGATGCAGATTATTCCATCTTATTATTTGAACTGCTAATTTCTATTTTCTCATATGCAGCACCTGGCACAGAGTTAAAAATTCTTCCCGAAATCAACCGTGTTACATATAATGGTTTAGATAACAAATTAGGATATGAATTGTTTAACTTATTAAAAGAACTAGAAAATGATACCACAGGAAATAAACATTTAGAAGGAAATATAACACATGGCAGTATTGAGTGCAAACGGACGATAAATCTCACATATCATTACTTATATTCACTTTTATCAAAAGAAACCAAATATGGTGGGGACAGAATTGAGAACAGTGCAAATGAATTAAATATATGCCAGAGATTTATAGAAATAAATCCACTTCTTACATAGAAAGAAACAATCTGGTATCTTAAAAGGCAATACATTTTCTGTTAATTCTTAATAAATTCCGAAGATTTGATGTTGGAGGGCGTAAAAAATTCTGTGTCTATGGAAAATAATCTTTTCCAGAAAGAATTAGATATGTAATATTTTGCTGTCGAATTTATTTGTATATTTTTAGTATAACCATTACTGGAATTTATATACATT
>CAJTXH010000113.1 GCA_910580005.1 uncultured Lachnospiraceae bacterium
GCCGTTGCGTGAGCTGACGTAGCGCAAGCGTGCCCTGGAGTGGAATATGTTTTAGCTGGACACTGAAGCCCTGCGTCAGCCTGCCAACAAAAGATAACTGGAAATTATCCTGTATCTAGCACCCACATCCGCATCCAGTTCCATTTTTACGGCTATGTTTCTTTTTCATTGTTAACGATGTTCCACATTGGCATCCTGCCCCGTTTTTACATCCACAGCCACAGCCTGCGCCATTTTTATTATGTTTCTTTTTTATTCTGGCTGAATCCCTGATAATCTTCATAACTATACCCCTCCTTTCTTAATTTTCATTCCCTTATAAACATTAAAATCCTGCTATGTATTTAAAGGGATTAAATCCTGCCAATATACACAAAAACATAATCTAACCCTTGTATATAGGCAGTTTTTTACTATTAAACTACATTTTTTAATTATAATATTTTGCCTGTGTATTATAATATCTGGCATATTCACCCTGCTGCCCTAAAAGTTCCTGGTGCACTCCGCTTTCACAGAGTTTTCCATCTTTTATAAATAAAATTTCATCTGCGGACACTGCCGGGCTTAGCCTGTGGGAAATGTAAATTACAATCTTATCTTTAGATATTTGCTGGAAAGACTTTAAAAGTTCATCCTCTGCTACAGGGTCAAGTGCAGAAGATGGTTCATCCAGCAGCAGTATTCCTGGCTTATGGAAAATTGCCCTTGCAAATGCAAGTTTCTGGTTCTCCCCTCCTGAAAGCACAACACCATCTTTATAAAATATCTTTCCAAGGTTTGTAGCAATCCCTTTATTAAAGGACTTTACCTTTTTCCAAAGCCCTGCTGCCTGTAATGCTTCCTTAATTTCCCTGTTAACACTGCTATCCAGTGAATCTTTACTGTCATATTCATCCAGTGCTACATTTTCACCTATTGTAAATGCAAAATATTTAAAATCCTGGAACACTATACCAAAAAGGCTTTTATAATCTTTGTCATTAAAGCTGTTTACGGGTATACCGTTTAAATATATGCTGCCGCTGCATGGCTTGTATAAATTGCTTAAAAGATGCACAAGTGTGGACTTTCCTGCACCATTTGCACCAGCAATTACATATACCTTTCCCTGCTCAAATGTATAACTGAAATCTTCTATTGCAAGTTTATCCATGCCTTTATACTGGAAATTTACATGTGATATAGAAAGGGTTAATGGCTCTTTTATGGCTTTATCAAAGTTTTCCTTGCGTAAACTGCTATACTCCTTTTGTATTTCTGGCTGTAAATCCATAAAATCTTTAAATGAAGCAATATATTTTCCATTAATATCAAGATTAACCAGGAAATTTGCAAAGTCCAGGATACTTTCTGAAAACTGGCCTGCCGCATTAAAATACTGTGAAAACCCACCTATAGAAATCTTCTTCTGGAAAACAAGCCATGCCAGGTATAAATAAATCCCATTATTTTTCAGGTTTTCAAGAATAATGCTAATTAAATTAATCTTAAGGCTTTTATTATATAATTTCCCCAGCCTTTTGCGCAAAGCTTTTAATGTCTGGTAATACTTTTCCATAAGCCATGAAGCAAAGCCATAAAACCTTGTTTCTTTTGCACATGCCTTATCTCCCATAATTCTGATATAATAATTTAAAACCCTTGTAAGATAAATATTTTCTTCTCTCTGCCCAATTTCCCAGTTCTCTATTTTTATATCCAGTATAACTGAAAAAACTGCAAAAAATAATATAACAAAAAGCAGCAAAATATCTGCATATACAAGGACTATGGCAGTTGCAGCAATAGAAACTATACTTGTAATGGCAGTGAAGAAATTATCTATCATATCAGTTCCAATACCCTTATATACCAAATCTTCTGCCATTGCTGCCTGCTGGTGTACATCCGGGTCATCAAGCTGTGCCAGGCTAAGTTCTGTCTTTTTGTAGTTCACCATAAGCAGGAAGTGCATGGCATAAAGATGCCCGTTTATATTAATATAACGCTCTGTTACAAATTCCGTTATAAAAGAACCCGTAAACTGTAATGCTACATAAACAAGTATATAAAAAACAATTTTCTGGAAAGAAACCCCGTCTGCCAGCCCGTCTATCAAAAGTTTTGGCATAATAATGCCAGGCAGCGGCATAAGCCCGTTTACTATAGCAACTACCGCTTCCCCTATAACATAAGGCGGGCTGAATGAAAACACATATTTGAGGAAATAAATATCATTCTTTATGGATTTAATCATACCACTATCCTTTGTTATACATTATATGTAATTAAACTGGCAAGCTCTTGCTCCTGTAACCCACTGTCACACTCAAAACCATCCCCATGTACCCTGCCATTAACACACCTGCCTCCATAGCAGAGTGGGAGCACTTTACATGTTTTGCATTTCTCTGCTAACTGGCTCTTTTTGCCAACCCATTTTGCGTGTTTGTAATCATTAATTTCCATAGTGCCATCTTTATATATCCTGCCAATTTTATTTAATTCATCATCAAGTGATAATGTACACTTTAAGACACTTCCATCATAATCTACTATAAAATCATTATGTTTTGTTGCATAACATATTCTATTAAAAGGAAGCGTCATTTCATCAATTACATCATTTTTAAGCCCAAGTTCCCTTATATATGCTGCAATATCCACTGAACTTTCTGATACCTCACTTTTATCTAATACATCCAGTTCCCTGTCATTACTGCCTCCAAGTTTTTTAATACCTTCATAGTATACATGGAACCTCTGGTCAAAATTTGTAGCAATAAACTTGTAAAATTCATGGGCTTTCCTGAAAACTTCACTATTAAAATTTGTCCTTATTGTAACTTCAAAATCATAATCTGTGCCAGCCATATATTTAAGGTTTGCTATAATCTTTTTAAAGCTGCCGGTTCCATCTGCTCCCTGCCTGTATAAATTATGTGTATCTTCAAGACCGTCTATTGTAATCTGGTAATAAGTTACACCAAGCCCATACAGCCTTTCAAAATGCCCTGGTGTAATTAATACACCATTGCTGGTTGCACTTGCCCCAAACGGCACATTATATTTATTACAAATCCTGTTCACATCTTCCAGGAAATTTACCACATTTTCATACTCAATAAAAGGTTCCCCACCAAATAATGTAATATTAACGCTTGTATATTTTCTCTCTATAAGGGATTGTTCAATATATAAAACAATGCTGTTATAAACATCTAAAGACATGGCAAGATTTTCATGTTTCTCATAACAGTAGATACAACGCAGGTTACACTGCCTTGTAGTAATTAACATAACAGAAAGAGCCTGGCTTTTTACCACTTCCTGTTCATATAAAAACTGCAAATACTCAAACTCATCTGTATCTGCACTTATTAAAATTCCTTTTTCATATAATAACTGGATTATTTCATCCTGCTTATCATAAAAAACCTCTTCCTTTCCAAGTATCTCCTTTACCATTTCTATTTCTTCCTTGCTTGTAACAGAAATAATTACGCCAGATAAAGAATTATAAAGTATATATCCTTTATTTCCATGGTCTATAATGAAATTATAATAACTGCCCTTTAACTTATCCATATCTGCCCTCCCTTTATACGTAATTTTATAACATAAAAATATGTAAATCAACCAGGCTGGCAATAATTAAACTTTTCTTAAACTTCACTTAAACAACTTTTAATTTAAACAGCTTTTAACAGCAAATATTACGGAGAATAATATTACTGTTTCCTTCCTGTAAGGTAATATACTGCAAGTGCTGTCCTGTGTGATAAGTTTTCCTTTGCAAGTACAGAAGTTATATAATTCTTAACTGTCCCTTCACTTATAAAAAGTTTCTCTGCAATCTCTTTATTAGAAAGCCCGTCTGCAACAGCCTGGACCACTTCAAGTTCCCTGGCTGTATATCCGTCAGGGTTAAAACTGCCTGTATATGCCTTGCTGTTCTTTACAAGGTTTAAAAGCATTGACTGCTCCATTACGCCTGTACCATTATATACAGACTTAATCATTTGTTTTAAATGTTCTGGGGTATGGTTTTTAACCAGGTAGCCATTAGCGCCGTTTTGTAATGCCTTCTGTACAAGTACATCATCATCAAATGTTGTAAGCACAAGCACCTTGCCCAGGTTTTCATTTACAATCTGTTTTGTTGCCTCAATTCCGTCCATAACAGGCATCTGTATATCCATAAGGAATACATCAGGTTTTGTATTTCTGGCAATCTCTATTGCCTTTTTCCCATCTGGTGCACAGCCAGCTACTTCAAATTCATCATCTACATCAAGTATTATCCTCATTCCTTCCCTTACAAAATCACTGTCATCAGCAATTATTACTTTTATTTTATCCATACAGCCTATAACTCCTTTACTGCTGCCTCTGTCTTATTCCATTCTGGAAACAGCATATTTATTTTAAACCCGGCTTCTGTTTCAAAATCCAGTATCCCGTTTACTTCCCTTACCCTTCTCCTCATGCCTGCAATGCCCATTCCATCAGTAAATGTACCACATCCTATGCCATTATCAGCAACCATGCACCGTATAACCTGGTTCATAACATGGATTTTAATTTCTATTTTAGAACATTTTGAATATTTTAAAGAATTAGAAACTGCTTCATAAGTATTATCAAGTATTATATGCAGATAACATTCTGGAACTTTCTGCAATTCACCCTCTGTATATAATTCTGTTTCAATGCCTTTCTGCTGGCATTCACTGCATAATTTCTTTAACTGTACAAGTGCCATTTCATGCTTTGCAGGACGCTCTTTCCTAAGTATAAGCCTTATTTCGTCCATTCCTCCCCTGAGTTCATTAATTACAGCCTGTACCATTCCCTTTGCAGCATGTGGCTCTTTTTCCATAATTACTTTAACTGCTTCCAGCTGGTAAACTGAGCCATTAATTGCATGTCCAAGCTTGTCATGCAGTGCCTGCGAAAGTCCTTCACGTTCTTCTAAAAGCTTGTTCTGTGCCATTAACATTCCACTGTTTATTTCTTCCTGGAGTTTATGTTCCCTTCTATGCCAGTCCTTTTTTAATATCTGGCCCGAAAGCATATCTTCTATTGCCTGTTTTTTATAAGCAGCAACAATAAAATCATTCTGCACATAAACCATTCCAATAAGGATTGTTATAAGAAGCTGCATTCCTGTACCTTCCTGTATATTTATACATGCAGGTATAAGAGGCATAAAATACCATATAAGCCCCGGTTTGGCCATTGAAAGAATTTCAAACATAACATATATTCCAATCAGCAGAAATTCATTTCTGGTAATAATTATTATACATACACATAATATACATGATATTCCTGCCAGTACCAGCCGCAGCCTTCCGTCTGTTAATTCTTTAGAAACAACAGCACCTGTAAAACATGCCAAAAGCAGGAGCATCCATGCAGATGCCCCCGCCAGTGTATAATGTGTTATGATTATATATATCTCAAGTACCAGCAATAAAAGCATGCGTATTGCAAGAAAAAAGTTTTCCTGGAATTGTTCTGTCATAAATATACACCATCTTTCTTAAATACAGCCTTGCCAGGCAGGCTTAATTCTTATCAGTTATCCTGCTGCTTTATCTTAAGCCCTGCCCCTCCAAAGCTTAAAATTATAATAAGGTACGCTGCTGTTACACATAATAACACAGTATATGCCCCTTTGTCACCAAGCAGCAGCATTTCCGCCGCTTCCATAAACCATTTCTGTGGCATAAGGAATGAAACCGCCTTTAAAACCCCGGACGCATTATCAAGAGGAAAATATAAACCAGCAAGAAGTGCTGAACAAGACCATATTGTAAATACCACATAATTGGCACTCATTACATCCCCCGCAAGTATGCCTGTACATAAGCTTATCACACAAAAGACAAGCCCAAGCATAAATATAATTAAAAGAAATGGCAGCCTGTCTATTCCAAAATCACTGTTCCCTGTTACAAAAAGGCATATTCCCAAAACACCTGTCTGCAGCAACGAAATCACAACTGCCATAGCAGTCTTGGCAGCAAGGTAATTAAGCCTGCCCGTGCCTGACAGCATTATCCTTGTGTAAACTTTATTGTCCTGTTCCTCAATAACAATAAATGCAACACATACACCACAGAATAAAAATCCAAGTGTAATAATAGAAAACGCATATCCTATTTTTGATTTAGCGGCCGTCTGCCTGGCATCTAGTATATTTTTTTCTCCTGCATTTATAACCTTTGTTTCTTTTGCAGGCAGTCCGTTTTGTACTGTTTCTAATATTTTTAATGTTTCTTTTTCTCCATTTCCTGCCTTTAACAAGCTGTAAACCTTCCCTAAATAACCAGAAAGTGCATTATTAAATATATCCAGCCTTTCATCATCTGATACTTTGTATGTAACAGCCGCTTTTTCTATATGTCCTTCAGCAATTCCTCTGAAAAAATCTTTTTTTAAATATAAAACTACGCCTGCCCTGTCATTAAATGTATCATTTTCTATATGTCCTTCTATTTCTTTTTTCGGCATTTCTGTTGCATCCAGCCGGCATATACAAAACATACCTGTTGATGCAAGTTCTTTTAACACATATTCTGAAATGCCTGACCGGGATGCATCATAAACCTTTACAATAAATTCCGTTGCAGGCGAATTTGCCTTATAGACCGCTTTCTGGTTTATACTATCTAATTCCTGGATATTTTTCCTTATATCATCTTCTTTATACGATGTTGCCCCAGTCTTTAATCCTAGTACAAAAACAGATATAACAGGTGCAATTAACAGGAAAAATATAAATGCCTTATTCCTTAAAAGCAGTTTTATGTTTGTTTTTAATAATGCCCTGAAACTTCTCATCCTCTTTTTCTACCTCTCTTTCCTGCTAATCCTGCCAGCAGGGCAGCACAGGTACAGGCTGCACTTATTACAAGCAGGTACAAAATACTGCTTAAAGTATACCCACTGTGCCCCATACATGAATTTTCTACTAGTGCCCTGTTTACATGGTAAACTGGCGAAATATTCTTTAAATCCTCTGAAAAACCTGAATACATATATGTTTCAAAACATCCCCCCAGAAATGCCATAAAAAACACTGATGAAAATAATACAATAACTGTAACAGCCATATTTCCAGATATAGCATACAGCATAAGCCCATATGATACACCTGCCATAATAACCAGAAGTACCAGCAGCATAGAAATAAACAGGTTTCCCCAGTGGATTCCATATACAATAGCTGACAAAACAGAAGAAATTCCAATTCCTGCTGCCACAACCACCACTGCTGGCAGCCATTTGGCAATATAAAACTGCAAATCTGTTACAGCTGTTACCTTGAACTTTATACCTATCCCATTTTTCTTTTCACTTGCAAGCACGCCTGCCATACAAATAATCCCCATACAAGCAAAATATATAATTTCAGTTATTCCATAATAATCTTTAGAACTTATTGCTGGCATATAATCAATCTTTTCAATTGGGACTTTTAATTCTCCAGCTTGAACTTTTGCATAAAGAATCTGGCTGCTAATCCTATTTAAACACTGGCTGAAAAAATATTCTAAAACCACACCCTCTGTTTCATTATCTGCATTTTCATATATTGTATATTTATCTGTGCCAAGTTTTACAAAACAAGCCAGGATATTATTCTTAACCAGTTCTTCTGGTTCTCCTTCAGGATATTCTGACAATTTTATCCCTGCTTCTTCTCCTGCTGCTTTTACAGCCTCTATGCTGCTTTCCCAGAAACTGCCTTTTTCAACCTGGTATCCCACATGGAAATCCCCTGCTGGTTCATAAGATTCCATCATCTCTTCAAATGCACTTGAAAGAATGCCTATTACAAAAAAAGGTCCAAAAACCATAAGTGCAAATATTATTTTATTGCGGAACATTAATTTTAAATTATTTTTTATTAAATACCACACTATAAAATCCTCCCATTATACAGTATAATCCCTTAACTGCTTCCCAGTTAAAGTTAAAAATACTTCTTCAAGTGTTATATCTTTATCCTTATCTGTTACAAGCCTCTTTAATTCTCCACTTGTGCCACAGGCAATAATTTTTCCATTATCCATAATAGCTATACGGGTACATATTGCCTCCACTTCCTCCATATAATGGCTTGTATAAACTACAGTTGCACCATTCTTGTTTGACTCTTTTATCTTCTCAAGAATAAAGTTCCTGGACTGTGGGTCAATCCCTACTGTTGGCTCATCAAAAAATAAAATTTCAGGATTATGTCCTATTGCACATGCGATATTCAGACGCCTTTTCATGCCTCCCGAAAAATTCTTTGCAAATTCATTCTTCTTATCCAGAAGCCCTGTATATTCTAATGATTTATCTATTGTTTCCTTTAACTGCTGTCCTTTAATCCCATAAAGTGACGTAAACAGCTCCACATTCTCCCATGCTTTCAGGTTTCCATGTACTGCTAATTCCTGTGGAATATACCCAATCCTTCGTATAATATCTTTCTTATATTTCCATGGATTAACACCAAGCAGGCTTATATTCCCTGCTGTTGGCTTTGTAATAGTACAAATCATATTCATAGTTGTACTTTTACCTGCACCATTCGGTCCTAAAAGTCCGAATATTTCACCTTTTCTTATTTCTAAATCAAGGCTGTCAACCACTATCTTGCTCTGGTACTTTTTCGTTAGTTCCTTTGTCCTTAATATAACCTCTGGCATAAATAACGTCCTTTCACTTTATATATTTTGTACATATTTTTATTGGGATTTTTTATCCTGAAATAATAATAACAGGTTTATAATGTGAAAAGGAAGTGAAAAAAGAATTATTATGAACATGACTAAAGTCATATATTTAAAATTAAAATAATTTCCAGTTATCCTGTGTTTATGTAAAATGGACGGTTTCCATGCCAGAGCCAGAATATTGTTACTATTCACAGCTACGCTGTTCATAGTAACTAGCAGTGCTTTCAGC
>CAJTXH010000114.1 GCA_910580005.1 uncultured Lachnospiraceae bacterium
AACCGTCCGTTTTTACACAAATACAGGATAACTGGAAATTTATGAAACGGACGTGAAAATTTGGTATCTTATAATTGACATAATAGTAAGATTAATCGTATAATAGTAAATATTTCTAAGGATACAAAAATAGGGGGATTTTCTATAGTATTTCTTTTTACATAATGCCTGTTATAATAGCAGTCTTTAACAGACTGTGAATAGTAACGCCTGTAACTGGCAATAATATATATATATAATAATATAGCAGTATAGAAAAGAGGGTAATTTGTGCTGCAGGAAGCGGCATAGGAGGGTTTTATGACAAAAAAGAAGAAAATAGAAGTTAAAACTATAGAGGATATTAAAAAACTTGAAAAAGAAGAGCAGGCAAAGTGGGAGATTGCAGCAGAAATAGGGCTTTTTGACAAAGTTACAAGTACTGGCTGGAAATCCCTTACATCAAGGGAAAGCGGCAGGATTGGCGGCATACTTGCTTCAAGAAGCAAAATTGCTTCGGGAAGCAATGGGGAAAATAAGAAAACGGATTAATGAAAATGTATTTGTGCCTGTGCGCTGCCTGGCACAAATACACCTTAATCCCTATATCCCTGGTATTCCAGGTATATTATAAGCAGCGTAGAAATGAGGAAGTTTATGGCTATATTTAACCTATATAATACTTTAACTAAAAAAACAGAAGAATTTAAACCAAATGAAGAGGGCAAAGTCCGCATGTATACATGTGGGCCTACTGTTTACCATTTTGCGCATATAGGCAACCTGCGCAGTTATATTATGGAGGATGTGCTTGAGAAGTATCTGAGGTATGTAGGATATGATGTTATGCGTGTAATGAACATAACAGATGTTGGGCATCTTACAAGCGATGCTGACAGTGGGGAAGACAAAATGCTGAAAGGTGCAAAACGTGAGCATAAATCAGTGATGGAAATAGCAGAGTTTTATAAGAAAGCTTTTTTTGATGACTGTGCCAGGCTGAATATTAAAACACCTGATGTAACAGAGCCTGCAACAAACTGCATACCAGAATTTATACATATGATTGAAGAACTTTTAAAAAAGGGTTATGCATATGAGGCAGGGGGCAATGTATATTTTGATACTTCAAAGCTTAAGGAATATTATGTGCTTTCTAACCAGAATGAAGAAGAATTACAAGTCGCTGTGCGTGATGATGTGGAAGAAGATATTAATAAAAGAAACAAAACAGACTTTGTACTCTGGTTTACAAAGTCCAAGTTTGATGAACAGGAACTGAAATGGGAAAGCCCATGGGGGACCGGATATCCTGGCTGGCATATAGAATGTTCAAGTATAAGTATTAAGCATCTGGGTGAATACCTGGATATCCATTGTGGCGGTGTTGACAATATTTTCCCACACCACACTAATGAAATAGCACAAAGTGAGGCTTATCTTGGACATAAATGGTGTAATTACTGGTTCCATGTACAGCACCTTAATGACCAGACTGGCAAAATGAGCAAATCAAAAGGGGGGTTTCTTACAGTGTCCCTGCTTGAAGAAAAAGGTTATAACCCGCTTGTTTACAGGATGTTCTGCTTACAGTCGCACTACCGCAAGCCACTGCTTTTTAGTTTTGATGTCCTTAATAATACAGAGACAGCCTATGAAAAACTGGTTAATAAAATTGCGGCGCTTGATGAAGATGGCGCATTAATGCAGCAGGATATTGAAGAATACAGGAAACAGTTTAATGAGGCAATGGGAAATGACCTTAATACATCCCAGGCACTTACGGTACTTTATGATGTGCTGAAATCTGGCTTAAATAATGCAAGTAAAAGATATCTTATAGAAGATTTTGACCAGGTACTTTCACTTGGTCTGCTTGATGCTGCTGACAGCAGCATAGAATTTGATGAGAGCATTGTAGAATTTGCAGAAAAACTTATAGAAGAAAGAAAACAGGCACGTAAAAACAAAGATTTTGTAAAAGCTGATGCAATAAGGACAGAACTTGCAGAGAAAGGCATAGAAATAAAAGACACAAGAGAAGGGACAGTCTGGACAATGGCAAGATAAAACCAGAATAAACTCCCTGGCTTGCAAGTTATTTGTAAGCCAGGGAGTTTGAATTGTTGTACCTTTTAATGAGTTTGTTGTTTTAATAGTTATTTATTTTTCGTCTCTATTGCAGGCTTTGCAGTTCCTGTAAAAATTCCAGTACATGAAGTGCTTCATTATGTAAGACCATCTGCTGTTCAAGTTTTGACATATCTTCTGTAATCTTGTAGTTATCAGTATGTGTGCTAAATTCAGCAAATTTTTCATCATTTAAGTATAATTTAATTCCATCAAGGCTGTTAAATTTAACAGAAAAGTTTATATTATTCCATGGAAGAAGCTTTTCATCTTTATAGCAGCCCTTTGTCGTTATAAGGCATTTTTCATAAATTAACGGATATTCTCCTTCCTGCAGGGCAATATTGCTGTTATGCACACATTCTAAAAACTGTGCCTGGTCACTTATATATGAAAAGAGCCCTGGATGTTCTGCAATAATAACTGGCCCATATTCACAGTGCCCGCTTATGTACTTGTACGCATTATGTTTAAATGCCAGTTGTATCATTTTATTATAAATATCTTTTCCAGGTATATCTAGTGTAATATAAGGTATATCTTCTTCTTTGGTATTTTTTTCATCCTGGATTCCTGGCTTTTTATATTGTTCTGCTGGTGGTGTACTAAAATCCTCTTTTAGAGGGGTTTTAAGGTTTAAAGGGGTGTATCTGCTTGCATCATGGCTCTTTATTCCAAATGGCACATAATTGTCATCCAGCAGTATAATTTCCTCATTTTGAAGGTCTGGAAACTGTTTTGCAATTCTCTTTAATACTTCCCATTCATCCTGGGAATTTTCTTTATTACTTTCTTCAATTGCCATAAGTGCAGCATTAATTTCATCTTTATTGGAAGTTCCCCAGTAAACCGGATGTGGCTGGAATGCTGAATGGTAATTGCCGCTTGAATAATTAAAAAAGCAGGAACAAGGGATTTTTTCATATAATTCTTTTTTAGCGCCGTCTATATTTTTAACAACAAGGTTATAACAGCCATTAATTGTTTCAGCCCCGTCATGGGCAATAAGATTAGCTATTGCCATTACAGTCAGTGGCTGTGTCTTTACAATAATGCCAGGTACAAGAAGCCCTTCTTCATAAATTTCCTTAAGGTAACTGTCAGGTATTTTACCTGTACCACGCCATAAAAAGAATAATGCCAGAAGCCCAAAAGCTATTGTAAAAGCCAGCTTAACCCGGAAAAGTGCTATTGCAAGTATTATACATATAACACATATTATTTTAGACTCTTTGCGCTGTTTTAAAACAACTCCTGTTATTTCATCCATTTTTCTTATGCGCTTTGGGTCAGGGTGTATTCCTGATTTAATACTTGCTTCAAATTGTGAATAATCTGTCATTTAAAATCCTCCATTTCCCTGTAAAATATATATAATTTAAGTGTTGCTGGTGTCTTGCCAAGGCAACAGGTAATAAATTATTACTATGTATATATTATAGAATTACATTTTCATAATACAAAGTACAAACAATCCAATAGCAGAAGCCATCATAAACAGATAGAACAGTTTAAGTATGGCAGGTGCTTCAGTTTCTTTGCTTAAAAATTTTTTAGTGCCTTCATATTCATATTTGTCTTCTGTACTTGTAATAACCATTTCTTTCTGCAGGGTGCGTATAAACCTGGCAGCATTAGCAAAGAAAATAAGTGCAATATAAAAGAAACCTCCTTTAAACAGGAACTCCTGCAAACCATCCCCAAGCTTAAATATAGCAAGCACGCATAAAAGAATTGCTAAAATGCCAATTATCCAGTTAAAAATTATCCATCTGAAGGCTTTTCTTTTTGACTCATCTGTTACAACAATTACTGAGGCATCTTCTGGCTTGTACCGGCTTCTTGTAAGAAGTGAACGTCCTGTATCATTGTCTATTTCTAAATATTCTATAAGTTCATTTTCATTGAATTTTGTTTTGCCGGTTTTTTTATCAAGCCTGCCGCTGTTTTCCATATATGATAAAGATACATAAAATTTATCATTAAGGCTGGAAGTATACAGTGAAATTTTGAAATGGTCTACATTAACTTCATGAAGAGGTTCTAAATAAGAAAGCATTGTACAATCCCCTAAAAGAAGCCTTGATATAAATAACTCATCATCTTCTGGGACACTGCTTGTAAATATAAATTTTCTCATCCATTTGCAAGAAGTTTCGCAAAAAGGCTTGCGGCTGTTTTTATAAAATTCTGATGCAAAAAATATTATTGAAATAATACACGAAATAATAAGTATAATAATACATATATTACCTGGCATTGTAAAATAAACTCCGCCTTTTTTTCCGGTAATTGCAGCACCATTATTTTTAAGCATAGAAAGTGCATTAGTTAATTCTTTAAAATAGAAAACCTTCAAAATTCCTGGCAGTGGTTCATTTAACAAATAGAATGATTTCATAATAAACATGCTTTTTACTGGCAAATAAAAAATTATAATGAAATACCAGTAAGAAAGCCCAAGAATAATGCCGCTTATAGCAGAAAAAACAGGATTACGCACCTTCCCTGCCTTTACACAGCACAATGCGCTATACCTTGCAGTTCCTATTGCAGCAAAAATAAAAATAATGGCATCAAATAAAGAATATGTTAAAAAGTGTATACAGAATATACATACAAATGCACATATAGCCATTATAAAAAGAGTAATAATGAAAACAGGAAAAAATAACAAGGAAATTTTTCCTGATGGTTTGTAAACATGGTTCATGTTCCAGCTCCCTCCCCCAAAAAAGCTGCCTTGAATAAAAAACAGCAATAAAAGCTTTTTTGTGTTAGCAATCCATTGCCATGTTAACAGTTTGTCCTGCAGATGTCAAGGAAATTACTTGTAAAGTAATTTTTTATTTGATATACTAAGGGCTGGAGCATGTTTTTCTATAAATTTATTGGGAGGTTATAAAATGAGTATTGCAAAGAACAAGTTTGGAGTGGACAAGGCAGGCAATGAGGTTACAAAGTACACATTAAAGAACAAGAATGGGATGGAAGTTTCTTTTATTGATTTAGGTGCAGTTATTACAAATATTATTGTACCTGGCAGGGATGGTGTATTTGAGGATATTGCACTTGGTTATGATGAAACCGCACCATATGAAGTAAATAAAAAATGTTTTGGCGCACCTGTCGGAAGATATGCCAACAGGATTTCTAATGCAAAATTTGTTTTAAACGGCAATGAATACAGGCTTGACCAGAATGATGAAACAAACTGCCTGCATGGAGGTAATTTCAGGTATAACTGCTGTATGTATAATACAGAGTATGGGGAGTCCGGGGAAGAAAATAAAATTATATTTTCAAGGCATAGCCCTGATGGTGAACAGGGCTTCCCAGGAAACCTTGATTACTCAGTTATTTATGTACTTGATGATGAAGACGGGCTTACAATAGAATATAATGCAAAATGTGACCAGGACACAATAATCAATTTTACTAACCATACTTACTTTAATCTTGGAAAAGGCGGGCATAAATGCCCTGATGTATTAAACCAGGAAGTCCAGATAGAAGCAGATTATTATACACCTGTAGATGATATACTTATACCTACAGGAGAGTTAAAAGAGCTTGCAGGAACAGCGCTTGATTTCAGGGAATTTAAGAAGCTTGGGGATGGAATTGGAAAAAAAGATGCTTATGGCAATGTAGTAACAGGCTATGACCATAATTTTGCTTTAAGAACTAATGGCAAATATGCTGTAAGAAAAGCAGCGCAGTTCCGTGATAACAGTACAGGGCGTATTATGGAAGTGCTTACTGACCAGCCGGGAATGCAGCTTTACACTGCTAATGACATTGATATGGATGGCTGCAAAGATGGCGTACATTATGGTAATTTCTGTGGTGCATGTTTTGAAACACAGAACTTTCCAAATGCTATAAATACAGAAGGTTTCCCAAATGCTGTATTAAAGGCAGGGGAGCAGTTTAAAAGTATGACAGTATACCGTTTTAAGACATTTTAGATTGCCATTCTGCCAGGTTTAAGGAATATCATGGAGGGTTTATATGGAAGGAAGTATTATTGTAAGGGACATCAAGGTTCTTGTTGTAGATGACAATATGGTTAATGTCATGGTTCTGGCTACAATGCTTGAACGCTATGGAATAAAGGCAGATACAGCAGAATCAGGCATGGAGGCAGTAGAAAGGGTGCGCAGTGTACTTTATGATGTAGTCCTTATGGATTACCTTATGCCTGGAATGGATGGTGTTGAAACAACAAGGCAGATAATGGAGATATCAAACGGCAAAAACCAGCCTAAAGTAATAGGGGTTTCAGCCACTGTAGATGAAGCAGTTACCAGGCTTTTTACAGATGCAGGCGCAGATTGTGTGATAAAAAAGCCACTCCGCATAGAAGATTTTGAAATGAAGCTTAAACAGTATGGTTTTGTAAAAGGGCAGGCTGGGGAAAACTATGCAGAAGAATGCATTGACTCAGCAGGCTTCCTTTCATTGGTTGAAGGGCTGGATTATGATGAAGGTATTGCCCTTATGGCAGGAAGCCTTGATAATTATATGAAAGTCCTTAATGTTTCTGTAAGAAATATATTAGAGCATTATAATAAACTGGAAGAGATAAGGAATTCTGGACAGTTAGAAGCTATGTCCATGCATTTCCACAGTCTTAAAGGCATTTTCCTGAATATTGCCGCTAACAGGCTGGCAGGATATTCACAAAAAATGGAATTATCTGCTAAAGAGTACCAGCGTATGTATATAATTTCGTATATAAGTGAATATATGGAAATGGTTAAGGAATTCCACCACCAGCTTAAGATTGCATGTGATTGTTATAACAAGAAGAACCTTTCTAAAAAGCCAGGGGTGAAAATGGAAGAAACAGAATTTATCAAGAATCTTAATAGATTAAAAGAGAGCATTGATAATTACGAATATATTGAAATTACAGACCTTCTTGAGAATATGCTTGCAGGGAGTAATGACAGGCATATTGGAAAGCTTCAGGAAATTTATGATGCCATACAGAATTTCCAGTATGATGAAGCGCTTGATATATTAAATACAATGTATGGTGATTAATATACAAATTAAATTTTGCTAAATGCTGCACCTGGAATTTAAGTGGTATCCATAAAAAGTGCTAATAAATTTATGTGATGTTTTTGTGTATTTCATATGAACGCATTGTGAAAAACCACATAAATTAAATTAAAATAAAATGTTGCATCCAAGGCGGAGGATTATTAATGAATGTTTTTAAAAAATGTTTAAAAAAGCAGTTTGGAAAAAGCAAATATACTTCATATGTGCAGATGTGTGAAGAGGAAGTTATAAGGAATGCTTATTCCAAAACAAAAATCCAGGATAAAAAAATTTTTAAGGATATGTATGAACAGTTAAAAGAAGAAAACAGTGAATATATAAAAGAGCGTAAAGAACTGCTTGCAGAAACTCTCTATATGGCATTGCAGATCGGGCGTAAGTTTTTTTCTGTGTTTGTTTTCTATGTTGCTGCTAATATAGTAATTCTTGCATTGGACTTAAATTATTTTGTAACATGTACAAGTGTAATGCTTATGGGTACATGTTTTATCTATAAGCTTATAGAATTTCTTTCCAATAAATACTGTTTTATAGATGCATATCTTATTATGGTATATAAAACGGTGCTTGAAACGCTGTCTGGAAAGACTGCTAAGGGCCAGGGCTGATAAAACGGCCGCCGGCGTATAAAAATTATTTTATAAGTTTAAAATGTTTCATGGCATTATATACTCCATCTTCCAGTATGCTGTTTGTTACATAATCTGCATGGCTTGTAACCCCGGCAGGGCTTCCGCCCATTGCAATGCCTGTTCCTGCAAAGTCTATCATAGGCAGGTCATTTGTGCTGTCGCCTATGGCATATGTATTTTGTAAAGGAATATTATAATAATCCATTAAAAACTGTATTCCTGTTGCTTTAGAACATCCAGACGGGACGATTTCAAAAAAACTGCTGCCACGGTCTATAAAATCAAAATCTTTGCTATATTTATTATGGAAATATTCAAAACTACATCCAGGTGAAGTGCATATACAGAATTTGTCAAAAGATAAATTATATGCATCTTCTGGCGTAAGGATTTTGCATATGCCAGGAAATGTTTTTTTATGGTCTTCTTTAAAATTCCTTATTCTTGTTTTATATGGCATATCCATATAGTATAGAAAGTTTTGTCCTTCAAGAAGCCATTCAAGCCCGCACTTTATGAGGTCTTTTATTACTTCATTGCCAAGGGAATGTGGTATAGTCCTGGAAAATAATGTTTTATCTTTAATACATATATATGTGCCACATCCACACACAAAACCATCTACGCCTATGTCCAGTATTATATCTTCCATTCCGGCAATAGTCCTTCCAGAATTAATAAAACACAGGCTTCCATTTCCACGCAGAAGTTCCAAAGCCAGGGTAGTGCTTTCAGGTATTAAATATCCATTTTTATCTTTAGTAACCAATGTTTCATCAACATCAAAAAAAACCAGGTTTTTCATAAGCATTTCCTTTCATTCCAGTAATAAAAACTGCAATACAATGTAATAAAACTTTTTCATGAAATTCATTTTGGCTGCCAGTGAAGTATTACCAGACAAGTATATTACTGTGGCATATATTTGTCAATTAGTTACTATCCACAGCTACGCTGTTCATAGTAACTAGCAGTGCTTTCAGCACTGATTATGTACAC
>CAJTXH010000115.1 GCA_910580005.1 uncultured Lachnospiraceae bacterium
GTGTTGCAGCAGGAAATGGTGCATCTTCACCAGGAGGCAGGTACAGGGGTGTTGCTCCGGAAAGCAGCCTTATAATAGTAAAACTTGGCAAACAGGGAAGTTCATTTGCACTTACTACAGAGATTATAGAAGCTATTGATTATGTAGTGAGAAAATCAATTACATTAAATATGCCAGTAGCAATAAACCTTAGTTTTGGCAATAATGACGGCCCACATGATGGCAATTCGCTTTTTGAAAACTATATAGCAGATATTAAAGGAATATGGAAAAATGTGGTAGTTGTAGCGTCGGGAAATGAAGGGGATGCAAGGCATCATTCTTCTATAAAGCTTGAAAATGGACGCAGCCAGATGGTATCATTTGCTATTGCTGAAAACGAAATAAGCATACAGCTCCAGATTTGGAAACAGTATCAGGACAGTTTCAGAATTAATATAAATGCACCTGATGGCAGCCGTATTGATTTAAACTACCAGGCTGGCAAAGCAGATACATATGTCGCAGGAAACAGCAGGATAGTAGTATTTTATGGTGAGCCTTCACCTTATACAATATCACAGGGCATATTTATACAGTGGATGCCTGCAAGGGATGGGCAATATATAATGCCAGGGGTATGGGATATTGGCTTTGAGCCTGTAGACATAAGGTATGGAATTGTAAACATGTGGCTGCCAACAATAGAAGTAATAGGGCTTTCAACAGGTTTTCTTTCACCATCACCTGATACTACACTTACAATACCAGCCGCAGCAAGAAATGTAATAACAGTTGGCGCTTATAATGCCACAACTAACAGCATGGCTTCATTTTCAGGAAGAGGGAATACAACAGATGGCAGATATATGCCAACATTAGTTGCGCCAGGTGTTGATATTATAAGCGCAGCGCCAGGAGGCAGGTATTCTTCAAATACAGGCACATCAATAGCCGCCCCATTCGTAACAGGAAGTGCAGCATTATTGATGGAATGGGGGTATGGTGTTATAATAGGGTTACATTAGCAGGAAGCCAGCAAATAAAAGGGATTCCACTAATATCAGTCCTATAAAAAATAATACTTTTATTCATATTTTTTGTAAGGACAGGCCTGTTTTAAATTAAAATACTGGATAAAAAGAAAATTCAGACATTTGTAAAAATATCTTATAAGTATAATATAGCTTATTTTTACAGATTTGGCAATTATATAATCTGCGGCAGCCCGTTTTGTAAAAAACTCTGGCGGGTCCAGGTCCTGCTGTATGCCCAGTGTGGCAGGGCCTGTATTAATTACGGGCAGGCCTGCAGGTTTATAATAATTTTCCAGGGCTGTACTGGCTTTTTACAGGTTTTACCTGTTGCCAGGGGCAGCCCTGTTTTTATTCTTAAAAGAAAATGTTATAAAAAATATTGAAATATGGAAAGGCAGGAGGGTATAAACGTAATGGACAGGCATATTGAAGTAATTGGGATTGACCACGGCTGGTCTGGAATGAAAACAAGCAGGTTCTGTTTTACATCAGGTGTAAAGGAGATAACAACAGAGCCTGCAATGAAAGAAAATATCCTTGGCTATAAAGGGAAGTTTTATAAAATTGGCGGGAAACGTCTTGAAGTAAAGGAAAACAAAGTGCAGGACAATAATTATTACCTGCTGACACTTGCGGCACTGGCAAAGGAATTAAAGGCGAGAAAAAAATACAGTGCAAGGGTGTTAATTGCAGCAGGGCTTCCGCTGGCAAGGTTTGGTGCAGAAAAGGAAGGGTTTATCCGTTATCTTTCAAAAGAGAAAGAAGTTTCATTTGTTTTTGAAGGTGAAAAATTCAGTGCGGTAATAGAAAGGGTTTCTGTATATCCCCAGTGTTATGGCGCAGTGGCTGACAGGCTTTACAAGTACCCGGATATGGTAACTGCCATAGACCTTGGCTCATGGACACTTGATGTCATGCCTGTTGTAAACCGTGACCCTGATGAATCAAGGTGTGTTACACTGCCACACGGGGTTATTACCTGTATACAGCAGATTAACAGGGAGTGTGTAAGGCAGCTGAACGGTGAGGCTGACGAAGCACAGATACAGCAGTTTTTAATTAATGGTGGCGGCAGCCTGCCAGAAAAGTACCAGGATATTGTGGTAAATGAAGTATCAGGGTATTGCAGGCAGATATACCACCATATAAGGGAACTTGGGTATAACCTTGATGTAATGCCGTTTATATTCTGTGGCGGCGGCGCACTCCTTATGAAGCAGTTTGGAGGAATTTCACAGAGCAATATACATTTTGTGGAAGATGTCAGGGCAAATGCAAAGGGTTTTGAGCTTCTTGGCAGGGCATATATTAATGGAACAGAGAATAGTAAAACCAGCTAGGCAGGGGGAAATTAGCAGTGTCTGGAAAAAATGAGTTTATAAAGAAAATAAACATACGGCTTGACATGATGGACGAAGCCCATGCAGCAGTTTTATGGAAGCTGGACAAGGAATCGAAAGAAAAGAAAATTTCAAGGAACAGGCTTATACTGCAGCATCTTTATGAATACTACCAGCAGGAAGAAAAGGGTGAAGATGCCACAATGGCAGTGACAAAGGAATACGTGGATAAAAAGATTAGTGCGCTGGAATGTGAAGTGCTGGAAAAAGTTTTACAGGTAATTGCAGGAAGTATTCCAGAAAAGCCGCTGGGACAGGTAAAAGGGGCAGAACCCGGTGAAGAAATACCAGGTTTACTGGAAAAAAACAGCGGGACAGAGGAAAAAGAGGAACCAGATATTTTTTCCGACCCTGTTATTATGGCAGCGGCGCAGAAATGGGGATAGGAAGGAGGGCTTATGGGAAAGTATAAAAGTTTTATATGTTTTTATGCCCTGTATTGTATTTGTACACACAGGGCAGCAAAATAAGGGAAGCCGGGACTGCGGGCCGGCTTGTGGGTTTAAAGGCATGCCATAAGGTATGCCTTTTTTGCCATTCCAGAGTAAAAACATATTTTACCAGGACCAGGCAGGGCAGGGGATATACGCAGCAAAGCCCAGGGGATAAGTTTATTGGGATTGTAATATTGGAAATGAGGTGCATTTATGGAAAAGAAAGTAAAAAGGGTTATTGCAGTTTTTATGGCTGTTGTGTTTATAATAACTGCTGCAATGCCAGGTTATGGTGTGTCAGCTTCTTCACTGTTTTATACAGGTGGTACAGAAAAAACGGCAGGAGTGGCAGGCATACAGGGTTTCCAGGCGGTGGCAGGAAACAGTACAGTGCCATCTTTACTGCCTGCTACAGGAGAAACACCAGTGCAATATGGCATTGCAGGGGATACATGGACAGGTTATGAACCTGTGCTTTACAATGCACAGGACAGACAGGACATTGAAATGTCAGAGATTGCAACAGCAGAGGATATTGTGGTTGCGGCTGGCTATGGGTTTGATGTCTGGAATGATTTTGAAGGGGTTTCATTTAACAGCAGCATGGTAAAGGTTTCATATTATGATGTGTACGGGGGTTTTGACAGTAATACAGCAGGGGATTATTACACTTATTATAAAGCTGAACCTTTAAGTGGTAAAAAACCTTACCTGGTATGCCGTGTTGTTTCTGTTATACAGCCTGGTGATATCCCTGCAGGGTATTGTGGTACTGCCAGCAGTGGCGCAGTATCTGTTACAAGAGAGCCATACAGTGTTTATGGGGAAACAGCTGTTACAGGACACCCGGCTAATGTTTACAGCGCCCCTGTAGCTACAGCAGTGCCAGGCGAGGCTTTTAGCACAGAAATCCCTGATGACCTTTCAGCTGGTGAAATAGAAGCTTTAAGTGAAGGCAGCAGTATTGTAATTAAAATGGCATCACAGCCTTTATTAAGAGCATCAGCAACTGCCGGGAAAAGCCTTGAGGTTGGCTGCAGCGGATATGTAAGGTACTGTGGGTACAGTACAGGGATAAAGTATGTTACAAGCCCCGAGGATTACCATAACCATCTTGTATACTGCATGGATTTAAACAAAGGCACCACTAATGGCACAGTGTCACCATCTGGAAGCAGCAGGGTAAAACCACAGGTTACATACTGTCTTGTAAATGGTGCAAGGAAACTTGGCGGTAAATGTTATAATGACAAGTATTCCGCAGGAAGCCCGGAAGAGGATTATTTTATTACAAGTGCTGCAATCCATGTACTTAATGGTGAAGTAAAAGCCAGCTATTATAATGATGGCAGCAAAGTATATAAAAAAATTATCCAGATGGTATCTGATGCAAAGGATTACAAAGACACAGAATATTCAGACAGCGGGCTGACAAAGAGCATCTCTTACAGCATCTCACCTAAAAAAACTGGCTGGAAGGACATCGGGGACGGGCTGTACAGGAGTGTAGACAAATTTGAACGTACAAAGACAGGCACAATAAAGGATGTAAAATACAGCATTTCAGGTGCGCCAGCGGGACTTGTTACTGGTGAGGTAAAGACAGATTCCGGCGAAATAGGGGATACTTCAGATTTGAAAAAATATGATATCTGTGTGGCACAGACTGATGCAGGCAAGGCTTCTTCTAATTTTTACCTGTACTGCAATGAAAATGCATATAAAAAGATTACAGAGGAAAGTTCTGTTATAAAGGTTGTTGCAAAGGCGTATTCTGATGAGAAGGGCGGGCGTAAATGGACACCAGCCGTAATTTCACAGCAGAAAATTACTTTTCTTGAGGAATACACAGGTGTAAAATCAGATGAAGCATCTGTAAGGGTAACAGCACCTTCATACAAAGAAGGGAAGTTCTGGCTGAAGAAAACAGACAGTTTCAGCGGTGTCCCGGTTGCAGGGGCAAGGTATTACCTTTATGAAGATGAAGCCTGTGAAGATTTATTCTGCAAGCTTGTAAAAACTGATATACACGGACTGGCACATTCAGGGAGTGAAATCCTTACAGAAGATACATATTACCTGAAAGAGGTTTTTGCACCAGAAGGTTATGTGCTTGATGAAAATGTATATAAAGTTGGCAAAGAATATTTTACAATTACAAACCCGGCAGGGGAAATAATACAAGACGGAAAGGAAATGGAGGTAACTGATGAGCCAGAGCCAGTGGGTGTCATGGTAAAAAAAACAGATAAAAGCACTGGCAACCCTGTCAGTGGTGCAGGCTTTGCAGTATTTGATGATGCAGCATGTACAAAGCGTACAGTTACAGATAATAAGAAAAAAGAAGAAGTCCCTGTATTTTATTATAATGAAGAACTTGGGGTGGCGGCTTCTGAAAAATTTGAACAGACACAAAGTGGTTATTATGTAAAGGAAATTGAAGTACCTGCCGGGTACACTGACAGCGGCATAGTCTGGAAAGTGCAGCCAGAAAAGGGCGGGTTTGCAGAACTTACAATAACAAATACCCCTGTACGCTGTGATGTACAGGCTGTAAAGGAAGATATGGAAACAGGCACTAAAGCACAGGGTGACGCAGTGCTGGCAGGTGCAGTTTATGGGCTTTATGCGGCAGAAGACATTGTGTACACTGATGGCAGCGGCATTGTAACCTACAGAGATGGTAACAATATCACATCTTCAAAAGGCACAGGCTTTACAAGTACCGGGAATGAGGCAAAAGCCGGCACTTTGTTAGCTTCTGTCCAGACAGGTAACAAAGGGGAGTTTAATTTTGAAAACCTTTATTGTGGAAATTATTATATACAGGAAATTTCAGCAGGTACCGGGTACTGCCTTGACAGCACAAAATACCCTGTTAATTTTACAGGGGGAAAAGAAAAGCACAAGGATATCTCCCTTAACTGTACTGTGAAAGAAAAAGTTAAAAAACAGGCATTTGGGATTGTTAAAATTTCAGACAGTGGTGATGGTACAGAAACATCTTATGTTGCTGGTGCAGGTTTTACAGTGAAATTAAAATCCGAAGTGGACAAATCAGGCTGGGACGCTGCTGCTGTATATGATACATTTACTACAGACTGGAAAGGAAACGCTGTGTCAAAAGAACTTCCTTACGGGAAATACATTGTAAGGGAAACAAAAGTCCCGCCAGGGCTTTACAAAGCTGGTGATTTTATTGTGGAGATTAATGAAGATTCAAGGACACCACAGAAATGGGGCTTTGTAAATGATGCGCCATTTAAGGCGTATATCCGCCTGGTAAAAAAAGATGCAGTGACAGGTGAAACAATTCTGGTTGCTGGTGCTTCTTTCAGGATTAAAAATACAGAAACTGGCAGTTATGTGGAACAGGGCAGGGAAAAAATAAGTATGTTTACTACAGACAGCACAGGGACAGTTACAACACCGCTGGAATTAAAATATGGAAGTTATGAAGTGGAAGAAATTAAAGCACCAGAGGGATACCTGCTTTCTGGAAAGAATATCCCGTTTGTGGTATCAGGGGAAGGTGCAATAAAATTTGAGGAGGGAAAAGACGGTAAAGCTGTTATTTCTGTAGAAATAAAAAATATGCCTGTAAAGGGCAGCATTTTAATAAGGAAAGCTGGTGAAACACTTTCCAGCATAGAAAATACCACAGTTAAGGCAGCTGGCAGCAGTATAAATTTCAGTTACAAAAAAATCCCTCTTGCCGGTGCAAAGTTCCAGGTTTCTGTGGTAGAGGAAATCTATACACCAGACCACCAGAAAGATAAAAAAGGGGACAGGAAACTTGCAGTTATTAACGGTATCCCTGCAACAAAAGGGGCTGTAGTTGCAACTGTATCAACAGGGGCAGACGGAAAAGCAGGGGTAAACGGGCTTCCGCTTGGGAAATACAAAGTAACAGAAATCAAAGCACCATATGGTTTTGCTGTTTCAGGAAGTGCTGCAGATGTGGAACTTTCTTATAAAGACAGCAAAACGGGAATTGTCTATGGAAAAGCAGCATTTACAAATGAAAGGGTAAAAACAGGGCTTCTGGTTGTAAAGAAAGACAGAACCACAGGACACCCAGTTGAAGGTGCAGTATATGGTGTTTACACAAAAGATGGCATTACTGCTGCGAGCGGCGGTGCAGTTGTAACAGCTGGTTCGTTGTTATGTTCTGCTGTGACAAATGCAAGCGGTTCTGCTGTTTTTGAAGCAGACCTGCCACTTGGAAAATATTATGTAAAGGAAACCAAAGCACCAGCAGGGTATCTTGCGGATAAAACAGTTTATGGTGTGGATTTTACATATAAAGGGCAGGAAACGGCAGTGGTCAGAAAAGAAATTGCTGTAGAAGAAACACCGCTTATTGTAGAAGTGTCAAAAACTGACTTTACAACAGGGAAAAGTCTTGCAGGGGCAAAGCTTGAAATAACGGGAAGCAATGGAAAGGTGTATGCCTCATGGGTGACGGACGGGAAACCGTACAGGTTCCATGCAATGCCGGCAGGGGAATACACGCTCCGTGAAACATTTGCACCATATGGCTACCTTATAGCAGATGAAGTAAAATTTACTGTCAAAGAAACAGGGGAAATACAGAAAGTATACATGCCAGACAAGCGTGTTAAAGGAATGGTAAAGATTTACAAGACAGACAGCCATACAAAAAAAGCAATAAAAGGTGTGGAGTTTGAACTACGGACAAAGGACGGCAGTGTCCTTGAAAAACTTATTACAGACGTGGATGGCATTGCAAAAACGGGGCTGCTTGATATATGCAGTTATAACAGCCAGGGGAATTTTGAAAAAGATATCCCTTATTATGTTGTTGAAACAAAGGCGGCAGACGGGTATATTTTAGACAGCAGGGCACATAAAGCTCTTTTACAGTATGATGACAGTGCTGTAAATACTATAGTGTATACCCTGGAACTTAAAAACAAGCCGAAGCCATGGCTTCCGCAGACAGGAGGGCATTACAGGCCCTGGTTTTTCAGGCTTGCCGGGGGTATTCTTGTGGCGGCAGGCATTGCCATGTACAGAAAGAAACGCAGGAGATACAGGAATTTATAATAATTTTACAGGCATAATAATAAAGTAACAGATACCAGGCAGCTTCCAGGGCTGTCTTTTTTATGTCTGGCTGGGAAACCATATGCCTGGAAGTGGTTTCCTGGTTTTTTCAGGAGGACAGGTTAATGGATTATGAAATTTTTAAAGAAATGGTACAGGACAGGATAAAAGATTACCTGCCGGAAGATTATGGCAGTGCAGTGACAGATGTAAAAAAAGTCCATAAAGTGAACCAGGTAAAGGACAGCCTTGTTATAACCCGGGGAGGAAACAAGGCAGCCCTGCCAAATATTTATATTGATGATTTGTATGAAGAATATAAGAAATGCGGAAATTTTGAAAGGGTAATAAAGGAGGCGGCAGATAATGCGCAGAGGTATGGCAGCATAATACAGGAAACAGTGCCGGACCTGGATAAGGACAGGATAAAGGACAATGCTGTAATGTGCCTTGTGAATACAGAACAGAACATGGAAATGCTGCAGGATGTGCCACACAGGCCATTCCATGACCTGTCTGTCATATACCGTTTTATAGCCAGACAGGACAGCAGCGGCATACACAGTGTAATTATTACAAATAAGATAATGGAGGAGGCAGGGCTGTCACCGGACAGGCTTTTCCAGTATGCAGCAGAAAATACCAAAAAACTGTTCCCTGTAAGGGTGCTGCCTATGAAAGACCTTCTTACAGAGGCTCTTGCAGGCATGGAAGAGGATTACGGGGCTGTCATGGAAATGTTACAGCAGGAAATAAGCCCGGAAGAAACTATATGGGTTATTACAAACAGCAACGGGATTAATGGTGCAGCTTCTGTACTTTATGAGGAAAACCTCCACCAGCTTTCTGAAGACATTGGCACAGATTTATATATACTGCC
>CAJTXH010000116.1 GCA_910580005.1 uncultured Lachnospiraceae bacterium
GTGCCCCTGCACGGAATATTCTGGCTCTGGCACGGAAACCGTCCGTTTTTACACAGACACAGGATAACTGGAAATTTATGAAACGGACATGCAGATTTGGTAATTTCCATTATTACTATCCAAGAAGTGCTTTATCGCTGGTAAATTCTTCACCGCTTACTTCCTCGAATTTTTGAAGCAAATCTTCCACTGATAATTTCTTTTTCTCTTCTCCCTTTATATCAAGTATAATCTGCCCTTCATTCATCATAACCAGACGGTTGCCGTGTACTATTGCATCACGCATATTATGTGTAACCATCATTGCAGTAAGGTTATTTTCTGCAATAACCTTATCAGACAGTTCAAGGACCTTTGCAGCAGTCTTTGGGTCAAGCGCTGCTGTATGCTCATCAAGCAGCAGAAGTTTTGGCTTTTTAAGTGTTGCCATAAGAAGTGTTACTGCCTGCCGCTGCCCACCAGATAACAGTCCTACTTTTGATGACATCCTGTCCTCAAGCCCAAGGTCAAGGCTCTTTAACAATGTGCGGTATCTCGCTTTTTCAGACTTAGTTATGCCCCACCTGAGTGTCCTTCTCTGCCCACGCCTTGCAGCAAGTGCAAGATTTTCCTGTATCTCCATTGTGGCTGTTGTGCCATTCATAGGATCCTGGAATACCCTGCCAAGGTAAGGCGCTCTTTTATGTTCTGGAAGCCCTGTTACATCATTCCCATCAATTATAATACTTCCACTGTCTATAGGCCATACACCAGCAACTGCATTAAGCATTGTAGACTTGCCTGCACCATTGCCGCCGATAACTGTCACAAAATCGCCCTCATTAAGATAAAGCGTTACCCCGTTTAACGCTTTTTTTTCATTAATTGTACCAATATTAAATGTCTTATGAATATTCTTAATTTCTAACATATATATCCCCCAGCTTTCCCAGTTTTATATGCCATTAACAAAACCAGAAAACCATTCTGCACAATGCCTGTATGTGAAGGCATTGTTACCAGCATTAGTTTTTAGCCGCCTTTCTGTATGAATTTTTAGATCTTGCACGCATATAAGGAACTGCAAGGAATATTGCCACTACTATGGCAGAAAACAGTTTCATATCAATAGTAGGAAGCCCTAGCCACAGTACAAACTGTATTACAACATAGTAAATAATGCTCCCCGCAGCAACAAATCCCAGTTTTGCTGAGAAGTTCAGCCTTTTGCCAAATAACGCTTCACCAATAACCTCACCAATAATAACTGAAGCAAGCCCTATAACAATAGCACCACGCCCCATATTGACATCAAAGTTGCCTTGGTACTGTGCCAGCATGCCTCCTGAAAGCCCTACAAGGCCATTTGAAAATGCAAGCGCAATAACTTTGGCTACAGATGTGTTTATACCCTGTGCACGTGACATATTTTCATTACAGCCTGTCGCCCTTAATGTAAAGCCTATTTCTGTACCAAAGAACCAGTACAGAAGCGCAATTATTACAACCAGCATGGCAACTACTTTTAGTATTGTAAGCATGTTATCCCTTCCTGATACTACAAGGTTATACATATCCACACTTACAGCCTGGTTTGCCCTGCCCTGCGCAATATTCAGGTTTACAGAATAAAGCGCAATCTGCGTAAGTATTCCTGAAAGGATTGCTGGTATTCCAAAAACCGTATGTAATATACCGGTCACTATACCTGCAAGCATACCAGCAAGACATGCAATCCCCACCGCCACAACTGGCGGAAAACCTGCAAGTATAAGCATAACTGTAACTGCACCGCCTGTTCCAAGCGTACCATCAACTGTAAGGTCTGCAAAATCCAAGATTTTATAAGTAAGGAACACGCCTATTGCCATAATCCCCCATATAAGACCCTGTGCTGCCGAACCTGGAAGTGCACGTATTAAAGCTGTAATATCACGTGCACAAAATACTTGTATTAAATTAAACATTTTTCCTCCATTCTGCCAGACAATAAGAATTAACAGAGCCGCCTGGCATTAAATATATTCCCAAAAGCATAAGATATTTAAATATAAATAACCACCTTATACCTGGTTTTTAATATCTTTTATAATAGCTCCTGACATTGGAGGACATTCTACATTAAGTATTCCTCCTTCAAGTGAATATAACTTAGCTTCATCTGAATAGCCCTCCCGGTTTGTTATCATAAGTCTTGCCATATGTGTATTATCAACCATTCCAAGACGCCATACAGGTATACTTAAATTCCTGGTTTCTTCACTGCTGTTTACTACCACAACTATCCTGTCATTTTCATCAAACCTGCCATAACTTATAAGCTGGTATTCACCATTAAGGAAAAGTATTGAGCCAGTCTTTAATACCTGGTAATCCTTGTGTATACGTATAAGCTCCCTGTAGTACTCTATAAGCTCATGGTCTTCATGACCCCAGGGGTAGGTACGCCTGTTATCAGGGTCAGTCCATCCGCAAAGCCCTGCCTCGTCACCATAATATATTGTAGGCGCACCTGGCCATGTCATCTGCATCATTACAGCAATGCGGAACACTGCTTTGTCAACACCCTCATTTGCAGCTTCCGGCCCTAATGTTGCAGTCCTTCCCACTTTCCTGTTAGTACGTGTGAGAAACCTTGAATGGTCATGGTTTGAAAGTTCATTCATTGCAACCTGGAGTGACTGTGTACTGAACCTTGTCATAAAATTACGCATTGAGCCAAAAAACGCATCTGCATTTCCAAGCAGGTCACCACGGTATTCATCACTGTGCTTTTCTACACCTGTAAGAAACCATGTTACAGGCTCCATAAACGCATCATAATTCATAACGGTGTCCCACTGTCCCCCACGCAGCCAGTCTGTAGGGTCGCCATAATGTTCTGCAAGTATTATTGCTTCAGGATTCGCCTCTTTAACATTCTTGCGGAATTCCTGCCAGAAATAGTGGTTAAAACCAGGCGAAGTCCCAAGGTCTGCCGCCACATCAAGCCTCCAGCCATCTACATTATACGGATGCGAAACCCATTTGCGTGCAATTCCCATAATATAGTTAAAAAGCTCTGGTGACTCCTCATAATTCAGCTTTGGAAGCGTATCATGCCCCCACCAGCCGTCATAATGCGTATTATATGGCCATTTGTCCTCATAAAATTTAAAAAATGAACGATAAGGGCTGTCACTTGCAACAAACCCACCTTTTTCATACCCTTCTGCATCCTCATATATACGTTCCCTGTCAAGCCACTTGTTAAAAGAACCACAATGGTTAAACACACCATCAAGTATAACCTTCATGCCTCTTTTGTGGACTTCCTCTACAAAATGTACAAACAGCCCGTTGCTTGCCTCAAGGTTTTCCTTATCAGTTACACGGCAGATATAGCGTGTTGCATCTTTATTAGGGCTTACAGGATTGCAGATAATCTCCCCGTTATCCCCACGTTTTAAAAGATCTCCTTCATCTTTTACAATCTTTCCAAAATGTGGGTCTATATAATCATAATCCTGTATATCATACTTATGGTTGGAAGGTGAAACAAAAACCGGGTTTAAGTAAATAGCATCAACACCAAGTTTCTGGAGGTAATCAAGTTTCTGCATTACTCCTGCAATGTCACCACCATAAAATTCCCTTACACCCATTGCAGCAGGGTATTTAAACCAGTCAGTAACTTTCTGTGTGCCCTCACTTATATATATATATTCATCTGTTTCTACATCATTGGTATGGTCACCATTGTAAAACCTGTCAACATATATCTGGTAAAATATTGCGCCCTTAGCCCATTCAGGTGTATTATATGAAGGCGTAATAAAGAAATTATAATATGGCTCAATGCCGCTGCATACGCCAACACTGTTATAATAACATACAATATGCCCACTGTGGACTTCAAAATAATATTCTACTTTCTCTGTGCCAAGCTGTATTGTACCCTCATAATAGTCAAAAAGCCTGTCATTAGAAATTTTAGCCATAAGCTGCCTGTCATTTCCACAAACAAGGTAAACCTCATCAACATTTTCCCTTGCGCTTCTAAAACGTATCCTTACCAGCTCATTTTCCCCTGGTTCTGATGGTATTCTGTAAAATGGTGTTCCATCACTAAACAACGCCTGTGGATTAAAAATCATAGTCAGATTATCTATAAAAAGCTGCGTTTTCATAGCTTTAGACATTTTATCAAATCTAACATTAAAGTCCATCTTTCCATCTCCTTCCATACAGTATATGGCTTTTTAGATGCCTGCTATTTCTTTTGCATAGCTTAACAATATATCCTTTTTATTCTGTCCAGGTTCTTCAAGGACTATATCAAGCAGTCCGCCTAAAACCATGCCTATTTCCGGTCCAGGCTTTATGCCTGCATTTATCAAATCATTTCCATCTATATCTAAATCTTTTATACAAAGAGGGGCTTCTTCTTCTATTATTTCTTTGTATTTTTCAATTACTTTATTAAGGTTTCCAAGTTTTTCTTCAAATGTTACAGGATTTTGTGCAAGTATATCTGCATACTGTACAAGAAACAGCATTTCCATAATATCCCTGCCTATCTTTGAAACTGCCTTCCTTACAGCACGTTTTGCTGGAACAATCCTGTAATCATGGTATTTTACAAGCCTTTTCACAACTGAAATGGTATTATTATCAAATGACAGCCTTTTTAAAACATTTTCTGCCATTCCTTCCCCTCTCTGTGGATGGCCATAAAAATGTCCTGTACCATTTTCATCAACAACCATAACTTCCGGCTTTGCAATATCATGTAAAAGCATTGCAAGGCATAACATAAGCTGGTGCTTTTTATCAATATCCGTTTTAAGTCCTTCTGTTTGTTTTAGCACATCCCCAGGAACAAAACTACAGTCATCCACCACACTGTTACCCTTTAAAAAACAGCCCATAATTTCCACACTACGCACAGAATGTTCCCCAACAGTATATATATGATGTGGGTTATGCTGTACAGTTTCCATCATTTTATCAAACTCTGGCAGAAAAACCTTTGTCATGCCAGTACTATATGCTTCACGTATCTTTCCAGGGTTCTTTGACATAAGAAGCTTGGAAAGCTCTGTCCTTATTCTCTCTGCACTAATCTTTTTAAGGTTTCCTGCCCTTTCCATAGCCGCCTGCCTTGTATGTTCTTCAATAGTAAAACCAAGCTGCCCTGAAAACCTTACTGCCCTTAACATTCTTAGTGCATCCTCATCAAACCTGCTGCCAGGATTGCCTACACAGCGTATTATCCCGTCTTTTAAATCTTTAATCCCATTAAATTCATCTATAAGCCCATCCTTGTTATTATATGCCATTGCATTAACCGTAAAATCCCTGCGTCCAAGGTCAAGCCGCAGGTTACTTGTAAATTCGACATTTTCAGGATGCCTTCCATCTTCATATTTACCGTCTATCCTGTAAGTAGTCACTTCATACCCAGTATCACCAATCATAACTGTAACAGTACCATGTTTAATTCCTGTATCGACTGTCCGCTGGAAACATGACTTTATAAATAAAGGTTCTGCTGATGTTGTTATATCCCAGTCTAAAGGCTTTCTCCCAAGCAGTGTATCCCTCACACATCCGCCTACTGCGTATGCTTCATAGCCTGCTTCTTCCAGTTTATTAATAATATATGAAACATCCCCTGGTAATATAATTTCCATAATATCCCCCATGCCGCCTGCTGTGGCACAAATAGTAATGAAAAATGCTTCTTTTGCATTTTTCCAGTTTACATGCCATAAGTAGCATATCTTAATTATGATAACATAAAATTACCAGCAATGCAAACAGACGCCCAAAAATAAATCTCCCATAAAACCATTTATGGGAGATTTCCAGGCAGCTTTCTTTATATTTTAAATTATAAACCAGAAAAATGCCATGCTTACAGATATTTCTTTAACAGTTCTGACTTATCCGTCTTTTCCCATGACAAATCAAGGTCATTGCGCCCGAAGTGTCCATAAGCAGCTGTCTGCCTGTAAACAGGCCTGCGCAAATCAAGCATCTTAATTATTCCCGCTGGACGGAGGTCAAAGTTTTCACGGATTATGCCAACAAGCTTTTCATCACTAAGTTTTCCTGTACCAAATGTATCTGCCATTACAGATGTAGGCTGTGCAACACCTATAGCATATGAAAGCTGTATTTCACACTTATCTGCAAGCCCTGCTGCTACAATATTTTTCGCAACATATCTTGCTGCATAAGCTGCTGAACGGTCAACCTTTGTACAGTCTTTTCCGGAAAATGCCCCACCACCATGACGTGCATAACCACCATATGTATCTACTATAATCTTACGTCCTGTAAGTCCGCTGTCACCATTCGGTCCTCCTATAACGAACCTTCCTGTTGGGTTAATAAAATACCTTGTTTTTTCATCTACAAGCTCCGCTGGAAGCACAGGGTCAATTACATATTTGCGTATATCCTTATTTATCTGCTCCTGTGTTACTTCCTCTGAATGTTGTGATGAAATAACTACAGCGTCAATATGTACAGGTTTGCCATTTTCGTCATATTCAACTGTAACCTGGCTTTTCCCATCAGGGCGGAGATAACTTAAAGTCCCATCCTTCCTGGTCTTTGTAAGTTTTTTTGCAAGTTTATGCGCAAGTGATATTGGATATGGCATATACTCTTCTGTTTCATTTGTTGCAAAACCAAACATCATCCCCTGGTCACCTGCACCAATAGCATCAATTTCTGCATTGCTCATCTTGTTTTCCTTAGCTTCCAGTGCTTTATCAACCCCCATTGCAATATCTGCGGACTGCTGGTCAAGCAATATATTCACTTTACATGTATCACAGTTAAATCCTTTTTCATCACTGTCATAACCAGTTTCACGTATTGTTTCACGTACAATTTTTTCATAATCCACCTTTGCTCTAGTAGTGATTTCACCCATTACCATTACATAATCCGTAGTAATAACTGTTTCACAAGCTACACGGCTCATTGGGTCTTGTGCCATAAGTGCATCTAAAACCGCATCGGAAATATTATCACATATTTTATCAGGATGCCCCTCTGTAACTGACTCAGATGTAAATAATCTTCTTTCCATAGTATACCTCTTTTCCTCTGCCCCCTGTTTATATAATACCTGCGGGCAGCCCGTCAGATATTACTTTTAACTTGTCTTTACTGTACTTATGATGAATGTTTTTTGCTTTAAATTTCCTGCAAAATAAAAAATAAGCCCACAATAATGCGGACTTGATATAACAACTCCTCTTATTGTTCGGTTGCCCGCTCAGATTAGCACCTTCCTGTTTAGGGGGTTGCCGTGGTTTCACAGAGCCTTAACTCTCCGCCACTCTTAATAAGAGACATATAAAATATTCTTTTAACCAATATATGAATACTATATAGCTATTCCTGGCTTATGTCAAGTGTATTTTTAATATCCATTACGATAGAATTATATAGTAATACACCATCAAACAAAACTTATAAGCCGTCAAAAACCTATTACAAAAATCCAGCAGACAACAAAATATATTTATTAAATCATTGAAACTTCTGGAAATACTGGAAATTTTTTCCTTCCAAATAAAAGAAATAAATTTATTTCGTGAAGCTGCTATATTCACGATAAGCTTTTTTAATGTAAATCCTTTTTGAATTATATTCTTAAACGCCCTGTTTGTCAATAAAAAAACAAAAATTAAAATAATATATTTTTTTAATCCAGTGTTAAATACAAATTATAAGCCGTCAGATTTTCCGTCAAAAATATCTTATAAAACAAAATTAATTTTCCCATTTCCATGCTTAAACATAATTATTAATTTTTCCCTTTTATTCTGTTATTTTCTTTATTTTTTAACGTTTTACCCTTTCACTCTCCCAGAAAAAACATATGCTATAATAAATATTAAATTAATATTTATTATATAACCAAATTGCTTAAAAATACCTTTTTTATCAATTCCAAGTCATTTTTCTATTTTATTTGTAGTTTCGTGAATATAGCAGCTTCACGAAAAACATAGGTGTAATATTATAAGTTACCACTATATGCCTTATATTACGGGGACTGGCGGACATATGCTTTGATAGGTTCTGGATACATATTATCAATTTGACGGCTTTCAAATCAATTTAAGATAAAATACATCCTTATATAACTTTAATAAAGCATTTTATTACACCACATTGTTCCATCTGCAACATATAGTTATTACTCCTGGATTTACTTTATTGATGGAATAATTAAATTATGTTATCAGTTGTAAAGCAATAAATACCAAAAAAGATGCTGCATTTATATATTAACCTTAACGCTTTTGCCTGCGCTTATAAGGTTTTTAACTGATATTTTGCGCTTTACAATTGGTATAGATAAATGCAAGTTAGTTATAAAAAGAAAGGGGAAATGTCCATGTTTTTAAGACAGAAAAAAGAAACAAAACGTAAAATTAGTTTCTTTATGGCAACTGCCTTAGTTTTTTCACTTATACCAGCTCCATCAATGGTAAATGCAGAAGAAACACTAAAAGCTACATTACAGGGCAGTGTTGGCAATGCAACCATAAAATTTAATAACCAGGCTGTAGTATCAGGAAATTCTATTTCCATATCATCAGAAGGCACAGCAACTATTACTGTTGAAGCCAATAACGGTTATATATTCAATTCTGAAAATGATGTAACATTATCGGCAGAAACTATAGTAGAACCAGATGAAACAACTAAACCTTCTGTTACTCCAAGTACAGAGCCTACAGATGAGCCTTCTGTTACTCCAAGTACAGAACCTACAAGTGGCCCTTCTGTTACTCCAAGCACA
>CAJTXH010000117.1 GCA_910580005.1 uncultured Lachnospiraceae bacterium
TCCCCATCCGATTATAACAAATTTTTTACATTATGTCCAAAAGACTAATTGAAGACCAGGTAAATAATATTGGATTTATTACCATATATATGTTAAAATACCTGTACAGCAAATACATTTTATATGTTTGCTGTATATAGAAATTACATTAAGGAACGGGGTAAATTATGTCTGATAATAATACTAAAAATATTAATACAAAAAAAGAAATTGAAAAACGCAGGACTTTTGCAATTATTTCGCACCCTGACGCCGGCAAAACAACTCTTACTGAAAAATTCCTGCTTTATGGCGGCGCAATTAATACTGCTGGCTCTGTTAAGGGCAAAGCAAATTCTAAATATGCAGTATCGGACTGGATGGAGATTGAAAAAGAACGTGGTATTTCTGTAACTTCTTCTGTATTGCAGTTTAATTATGATGGTTTCTGCATAAATATACTTGACACACCTGGACACCAGGACTTTTCAGAAGACACTTACCGCACACTTATGGCAGCAGACTCCGCTGTAATGGTTATTGACGCTTCCAAAGGTGTTGAGGCACAGACAATAAAGCTTTTTAAAGTCTGCGTAATGAGGCATATACCTATTTTTACATTTATAAATAAAATGGACAGGGATGCAAGGGATTCTTTTGAACTGCTTGATGATATTGAAACTGTACTTGGAATACGTACATGCCCTGTAAACTGGCCTATCGGTTCAGGCAAGGAATTCAAAGGCATTTATGACAGAAAAGCTAAAACAGTCCGCACATTTGAAGCTGTAGCCACAGGAGGGGCTAAATCTGCCGCTGAAACAGACTATTCTGTTGATGATGCAGGGCTTAAAAGCATCGTCCCAGAAAATCTATATGCACAGCTTATGGAAGAAATAGAACTTCTGGACGGTGCAAGTGACCCCCTTGACCTTGAAAAAGTAAGCAAAGGTGAACTTTCCCCCGTATTTTTTGGCTCTGCATTAAATACATTCGGGGTAGGTATATTCCTTAAATATTTCCTGGAAATGACTTCCACTCCTCTTCCACGCCTTTCTAACGAAGGGCTTATAGACCCTGTAGAAGAACCATTTTCAGCCTTTGTATTTAAAATACAGGCAAATATGAACAAAGCCCACAGGGACAGGATTGCATTTATGCGTGTATGTTCTGGAAGGTTTGATGCCTCTGCTGATGTATTCCATGTACAGAGCGGACGCAGGCTTAAACTCTCACAGCCACAACAGATAATGGCACAAGACAGGCATGTGGTTTCTGAAGCATACGCAGGTGATGTAATAGGTGTATTTGACCCTGGCATATTTTCAATAGGCGATACAATAACAGTCCCTGGCAAAAAGTTTGAATATGAGGGAATACCTACATTTGCACCTGAACACTTCTGCCGTGTCATACAGCTTAACTCCATGAAGCGCAAGCAGTTTGTAAAAGGCATAACCCAGATTGCACAGGAAGGCGCTATACAGATATTCCAGGAATATACTGCTGGAATGTCTGAAATAATTGTAGGTGTTGTTGGCGTATTACAGTTTGATGTGCTTAAATACCGCCTTGAAAATGAATATGGCTGTGAAATCCGCCTTGAAACGCTGCCTTATGGTTTCATACGCTGGGTGGGTGACCCTTCCACAGATGTTACAAAACTTAAACGCATGAATAATGTAAAAGCTGTTAAGGATATGAAAGGAAACCCGCTTCTTTTATTTGTAAATGAATGGATGATTAAAATGGTACTTGATGATAATGAAGGGCTTGAGCTTCTGGAATTTAAGAAAAATTAGGGTAAAGAAAGGATAACAAAGGCAGAGTAATGTAAATCATTACATTACTTTGCCTTTAAATGAAAGATGAATAAAACTAAATATAAATTGATTTTTATATATTTTTTAATAACATTATTATTTACAGCCTGTAACAAAAATATAGCCAGTAACAATGCTGAAATGCTGAATATTATAAAGGAAACTGAAAATGATACAAGAGATATAAAAGAATGTGGAATTATAACTCTTGGTGATAAATTACTTATAATTGGATTAAGCGGCGAAAACGAATATAATTATGGTTATTATGCAGGAGAATTTTCAATTAATGAAGATGGTAAGTATAAGTTTCAAAGAACAATCCCTTTATATAGTATAGGATGGCAACTTCGTACAAATATGTGGGAAAACGGAAATGTCCTGCTTTGTAATAATGATAATGTCACCAAAGTCCAGATTATAATAAAAGAAACAGGAAATAAAAAATCTATAATAACTGAAGAAATCAATGAAATACCATGGGTATATTACCATAATATTTCAGATATACATAACTATGATATACAATATAAATTTTTAGATGCTAAAAATGAAGAAGTACAATAAAAGAAGGGCACATTTATATGAACAAAAAAGTTCCCTCTTTAGCAGAATTTAATTAAATTTTCTACTAAAGAAAGAACTATAATAATATAATTGCCAGATATAAAAATTACTACCTGGTTTTACATCTGTTTTAAATATTCATCATATCCTTCTTTGCCAAGTTTTGCATCTTTTGCTGCTACCTGGTCTTTAAGCTCCTCTTTATATTTTGCAAGCTTTGCACGCAGTTCCTTATCTGATATTGAAAGTATTTTAGCCGCAAGTATTGCAGCGTTTGCAGCCCCGTCTATTGCAACGGTTGCCACAGGAATGCCTGATGGCATCTGCACTATGGAATAGAGTGAGTCTACGCCTCCAAGTGCTTTTGTATGGATTGGCACACCAATTACAGGAAGGTTAAATATTGCGGCACACATGCCTGGAAGGTGCGCTGCCCCGCCTGCCCCTGCAATTATTACTTCTATGCCCCTCTCTTCTGCTGACCTTGCATAATCTACAAATACATCCGGTTCCCTGTGTGCAGATATAACCCTGGTTTCATACTCAATACCAAAATCTTCCAGCATTTTTGCTGCTTTAGACATAACAGGAAGGTCTGAATCACTACCCATTACTATACTTACTTTAGACATATTTTATCCTCCATTATTTAATCTAATATGAAATCTGACAGCACATAGTTGCTTATATCTATGCCTCTTGCAGTCAGGTAAATTCTACCACTATTTATATCTTCTGCCAATAGACCGTTTTGTAAAAAACGTTTTATTACATCACCATACACTTCATCCATGTTTATGCCAAACCGGTCTGTAAATTCACTTTTTGATACACCTTTGCACATCCTTAGCCCAAGGAACATAAATTCTTCCATCTGGTTTTTAACAGAAAGCCTTTCATAACTGCTGCCAATATTTTTCTGCACCTGGCTTTCTGCCATGCCTGGTTCTGCCTTTTCATTAAATATGCTTGTATATTTATTAAAATCCCTTGTGCCTGTAAAACGCGTCCCATTAATATAAGAAGAAGCACCAAGCCCTATGCCAAGGTAATTCCCGCCTGTCCAGTATGTTATATTGTGCTGGCACTCCATTCCGTTTTTACTGTAATTTGAAATTTCATACCTGTTATAACCATGTTTTTCTAATATTTCTTTTGCCAGGTTATACATCTGCCTGTCTGTATCTTCATCTGCAATATCCAGTTCCCCCTGCTCCTGCATTTTATAAAATGCCGTGCCTGGTTCAACAATCAGGCTGTATACAGAAATATGTGCTGGCGCAAGTGCAAGAACTTTTTCTAATGTATCTTTATAGCTCACAATGTCCTGTCCTGGTATATCTGCCATTATATCAATATTTATATTGCCAAAGCCTGCTTTCTGCAATTTCTGGTAACTGTTGCAAAATTCCTTATATGTGTGTATACGTCCAAGCTTTTTAAGCTCACCATCCTGTGCAGACTGCAGTCCCAGGCTCACCCTGTTTATGCCTGTTTCTTTAAATACACTTATATGGCTGTCTGTAATTGTGCCTGGATTGGCTTCTATTGTAAATTCTGTATTTTCATCTGTATATTTATTTACAGCCTGCAATATTTCAAAAAGCAGGGAAGGCACAAGGCATGTTGGCGTCCCCCCACCCATAAATACAGTTTTAAAATACAGTTTGTCCATACCCAGGATTTTTTCTTTTAAAACTTCTTCCCATGCTGCCAGTTCATTAAGAAGCGCTTTTACATAGTCCTGCTTTTTCCTGTCACTGGCACTAAATGAAAGGAAATCACAATAAAGGCATTTCTGTACGCAGAATGGTATATGGATATATAATGAGAGCCCGTCTTTTTTAGTTATCTTCATCAAGTTTTAATACGCTCATAAATGCCTGTTGTGGTATTTCAACACTTCCGAACTGCCTCATGCGCTTTTTGCCTTCTTTCTGTTTTTCAAGAAGTTTCCTTTTTCTTGAAATATCACCGCCATAGCACTTTGCAAGCACGTCCTTCCTCATTGCCTTAACAGTTTCCCTTGCTATTATCTTGCTGCCTATTGCTGCCTGTATAGGAATTTCAAAAAGCTGCCTTGGTATTTCATCCTTAAGCTTTCCGCACATTTTGCGCCCACGTTCATATGCTGTATCTGCATGTAATATAAATGAAAGTGCATCTATTTCCTCATGGTTTATAAGTATATCAAGCTTAACAAGGTTTGATGGCACATAGCCTTTCATTTCATAATCAAGTGACGCATATCCCCTTGAACGTGATTTAAGTGCATCAAAGAAATCATATATTATTTCATTTAACGGGAGTTCATATTTTAGGAGTGCACGCGTTTCTTCCATATACTCCATGCCAATATATATCCCTCTTCTTTCCTGGCAGAGCGTCATTATTGCGCCTACAAATTCTTTTGTTACCATTATTTCAGCAGACACAAAAGGCTCTTCCATATGCTCAATTTCTGAAGGGTCAGGCAAATTTGACGGGTTAGTTACTTCTATCATGTCACCATTTGTCTTATATACATGGTAAATAACGCCTGGTGCTGTCGTTACAAGGTCTAAATTATATTCCCTTTCAAGCCTTTCCTGGATAATTTCAAGGTGCAGAAGCCCCAGGAAACCACATCTGAAGCCAAATCCAAGTGCCACAGATGTTTCTGCCTCAAACTGTAATGCTGCATCATTTAACTGTAATTTCTCAAGTGCATCCCTTAAATCAGGGTATTTTGCCCCGTCTGAAGGGTAAAGCCCGCAGTAAACCATCGGCTGTACTTTTTTATAACCCGGAAGCGCTTCACTGCATGGTGATGCTGCAAGTGTCACCGTATCACCAACACGTGTATCCTGTACATTTTTAAGGCTTGCAGTAATATAGCCAACCATTCCTGCTGAAAGTTCCTCTGATGGTATAAACCTGCCTGCCCCAAATATGCCAGTTTCAACAACATCTGCCTTTGCGCCTGTTGCCATCATAAGTATTTCCTGTCCTTTTTTAACTGAGCCGTCAAATACACGGCAGAATATTATTACACCTTTATAAGCATCATATAATGAATCAAAAATAAGTGCCTTAAATGGTGCATTCTCATCACCTGACGGGGCAGGTATCTTTGTAATAATCTGTTCCAGCACCTGCTCTATATTAGTGCCCATTTTAGCAGATATAAGCGGCGCATCTGAAGCATCAAGCCCTATTACATCTTCTATCTCAGCTTTGACACGCTCTGGCTCTGCACTTGGCAAGTCTATTTTATTAATAACAGGCATTATCTCAAGGTCATGGTCTAATGCCAGGTAACAATTTGCAAGAGTCTGTGCCTCTATGCCCTGCGCTGCGTCAACTATAAGTATTGCCCCTTCACAGGCGGCAAGGCTTCTTGAAACCTCATAATTAAAATCAACATGCCCTGGGGTGTCAATAAGGTTAAATACATACTCCTCACCATTACTGGCTTTATATATTATGCGCACTGTCTGTGCTTTAATTGTTATTCCCCTCTCACGTTCAAGTTCCATATTGTCAAGCACCTGTGCCTGCATCTCACGGCTTGTAAGAAGCCCTGTTTTTTCAATAATGCGGTCAGCAAGTGTTGACTTCCCGTGGTCTATATGGGCAATAATGCAAAAGTTACGGATATGTGGCTGTCCTGTTTTTTCCATGTGTTCCTCATTCCTCCGCTGTTTTCTTTATTACAGGCTTATATGCACCTGCCATTCCCTGTCTGATATAATAACATTATATTGCCATAATTGCAATTTATTTCCCGGTTAATACCTGGTCAAGCACTTTTGCCAAAGGTTCCATTGCATTTTTGGCCTCCTCAACTGTATTGTTTTCATTGCCAAGTTCAATAAGCAGTGATTTTTCACGCAAATGCAGGTTATAACGGTATCCTTTTAAATAAACAGGTCTTGCAAAATCAGGATAATTTTCCATACATTTTAACTTAAGCTGGAGGCTAAAAGCAAGGTTTGCCTGTAAATTTTTATTGTATAAGTATTCAATATTTCCTGATGAGTTTCTGGAAAGCCCGTTAAAAAACATAACCTGTGCCGTCTTTTTGCCATCTATTGTAGTAAGCCTCTGGACAGAATTGCCTACGCCATCCCTGTGCAAGTCTATTACTACTTCTATTGACGGATATTTCTTAAGTGTTGCTTTCAGTTTATCTGCTGCCTGGTTATAAGCCTTGCTTCTGTCAATACTTCCATTTATCCTGTCAAATTCTGTTGTATCATGTATAACATTATAGCCATATTTTTTTCGCAGCAGATATGCCAGCCGGCTGCCCACGCCTACTATAGAGTCGGAATGTTTTCCCTTCCTGCTGTCTATAAATGCTTCTGAAGCAGCATGTGTATGGAAAATCAAAATCTGAGGTTTTTCACTTTTTTTAATGGTTATATCTTTTGAAAGCAGTTTTTCAACATTAAACACTGAATTATCAATAGAAGTAGATGAGTCTGTTATGTAAAAATTCTTTAAAAGAAATGAACGGCTTTTGCTGTTTTTAAGCTTATTAATTGTATCCAGGTTATTTTTTATTTGTGGGGAAAATGCAGCACTTGCAGCATTATTTTCTTCTGCTGCATTATCCTCACTAAAATATACTTCCCCTGCTGCATTCTGTCCTTCATTCCCGGATAACTCTTCATTTATACTTTCTTTATTATTATTATCATCATTATTATCTGCATCACCAGGGCTGGCAGACTGGTTTTTAATCTCCTCATTTTCAGCAAGCATTTTATTATAATCTTTTTCCTCCTGCACAAGTTCAGCAACCTGTATATCAGAATTTTCAAAAAGCCTGTTTGCAACTGCCATATCACAGCCTGCGCCGCTCCAGAAAAAATCCCTGCTTCTGTAGCCCGGATAAACTGATGCAAGGCTCTCCGAGCCATTTATAGATTTTTTATTAATATTATTGCCATTTTCCACAAGATATGTCATAAAGGGACATGCCTCAAAAATTATTTTCCACTGGAATGATGCGCTGTTATCTTTATTATTTAACTTTACAACACCAATATTTGACACTCCTGCATCAACTATATAATTTATAAACATATCACTCATATTTTTTTTAAGGCTGTCTTTATCCTTTAAAAGAATACCTGTCCATACAATTATTATAAATAATGCAATTATATATACCATTACACGTTTTAACTTCTTTTTTTTCATAACCAGCCTCACTTATACTTTTTTATGGCACAAATAAACTCCTATACCATAGATATGAAGCTTTGCCTGCTTCTATTCATTTTAATTTCCAAAGAAGCTATTTATCCCTTTTGATACAAGCCTTCCAATCCACCTTATCTGCTCATCTATATCCTTTGGCGTTACAAATAAGTTTTTTGTATTGTTATTTGCAATACTTTCAAGAAAAATCTGTATTTCATCTTCTGAAAACCCCTGCTTATTTAATGTTTCCTCCATACATTCACTGACAATTACTGCTGCATCTACTACAGTTGGCACACCTATTGCAATTACAGGCACTTTTATTGTTTCTTCATTAATCTTATGCCTGTTGTTGCCAATACCCGCCCCTGGGGAAATCCCTGTATCTGTTATCTGGATTGTCCTGCAAAGCCGTCCTATGCTTCTTGAAGCCAGTGCATCTACCACAAGTATAAAATCTGGTTTTACATTTTCCACAATCCCACTAAGCACCTCATAAGTTTCCATGCCTGTCTGTGCCATTACACCAGGTGCTATTGCACAGACCACCTTATTTCCATCCATTACCTCCTCCCCAAATTCACGTACCATATGCCTGTTTACCATAATTTTTTCCATTACAACAGGTCCTAGCGCATCAGGGGTCGCAAACCTGTTGCCAAGACCTGTTACCATATATGTTTCTACCATTCCATCCCCTGCCTGCCCTGGCTTGTCCTTTTTATCCCTTACCATATCCGTAAGTATGCTGCATATTGTAGCAGATACTTTTTCTTCAAATTCCTTAGTGCCCTGGTCATCCATATAGTTGCTTTTATCTGTAAATTCTATTGTTACATAATTGCCAACAGGCTTTTTCATTAATTCAGCACCATTTTCATTTATAATATTAACTGTACTTATCCTGATACAGCCATCCTGTATTATCTTTTCATCCAGTGCTACCCCTTTAATCTCCACATTATCATCTGGAAAACTCTCTCTTGCCTCTATGGCAAGGTCTGTCCTTTTCTCAACCATAAGACACCATTCCTTTCACACATTGTCTGGCATTTATAGTAATATTATTTACATTTTTCCTTATTACAATTCAGTTTTAGTGGCAAAACAGGCAGGCTAAAATTTTTGTTACTATTCAGCCTTAATTTTAAAAATAAAAAATAATCCTTGATAAACCATGAA
>CAJTXH010000118.1 GCA_910580005.1 uncultured Lachnospiraceae bacterium
CTCTGACAGTTCAACAGCGTTCCATAAGGTGGCTCGGTCTGCATACTCTTTGGGCGCATTGGGTGGAAGAGTGATTTCACTGTGGACTAAATCTTCATGGTATTTTGGTCGGTAAGTCTGCCCGTCATATTCGCTCACAAGAATACTCCTGCTGATATAGGACGCATTTCTGATACCTAATTCTTTCTGTGATAAATTGATAGTTATTTAAAATAAAAAGGACAGATAAGATTTAATTTCTTAATCCGTCCTTTACTGATATTTTCAAATATTTATTTTTTACAATGTTTAGCTTAATATTTTATGGGTACAGTTGCTAATCCTGCTGTTATAATTATAATTAAAAAGGCAATAAAATCAAAATTTGCTGACAAGCGAAACAGCATACTCCCTAACAGGACTACGGCAAGTATTAAACTTGTGACAAGGAACACTCTCAAATATTTCCATGCATACGTTTTTCTTCTTTGGGAATCGGATTTTTTTGCAGTTTCAAAGTCGGGTCCGTAGACAATCCAAATTTTTTAAAAATAAACGCTATTATGCCCCATTTTTAGCAGGCTTAACAGAAATATAGCAGTAAGATTGGGCTTTCTTTCTGAAATAATCCATTATTCTAGTACTTGTTTTAGAAAAAATCCGTTCAAAAGCGTACCCAACTGCATAAAAAACAAACTTTGGAATTTTATATATTCTTTTTGAACATTCAAATATTTTATCCATAAGCGGGGCTCCATTATTTTCAGAATAGAATATTCCAAGATAACCAACTGCCAGGGTTGCAAATAAATCCAGGTTACGTATTGAATTTAATGACATGACACGTAAATCTTCCAGTTTAAACTGCTGCTTCTTAAATTTGAAATATTCTTCTATCCTCTACCTCATAAGATAAACTTTTGTAACAATAATGCACAGCTTTTTCTTCTGGGATGTTTCCTGTATTTCCAGGTTCGTAAGCAGAAGTATTGGATTTTTCCCAAAACCATGCACTGCAACAAGGCGCTTTCACAAGCTGTATATAATTTTTCATTATATTTTCTTTGCCATTAAAAGAAGAAAGATTTTTTGACAGCCTGTCAGTTGTTTTTTTCAGGCTGGTATTTTCTTCAAGGGAACGTGCAATTTCACTTAAATGTACTTTATTGCTTTGCAGTATGCCATAAAGCATCTGGAGTATAAATTTTTTTGCTTGGCATTTCATGCCTTTTGAAATTTTTTGTGAAAAACCTGATAAATCCTCTTTTAATTTTCCTGCAAGTCTGTTATAATTAACCATGCAAAAACACTCCTTTGTTAAATTTTTTGTCGTGATTAAATTATAACATTTTTTGGTGTGTTTTTGCTTTTTTTGAAATATTTTTTATGAATAAAAGTTTTATACTTATTATATTCTGGCTTAAATTACATTTGTAATTAAAAAATGGGGAAACTCAAAATTATAGATATTGATTTATAAAATAAACAACCGTATAATATAAAGTTGTATACTATTAAAAAATCCAGTAACATTTCTGGAAGACAGGAGTTAATACATATGGATAAACTAGACAAAACATCAAATAAAAACAATTCACGCCTTATTATTATAATTATAATGGCACTTCTTTTAACTTCTATTGCTGCATGGGCAGTTATAAAGTCTGTATCTGGCATTAACAGCACTGGCAGTAATGATAACGCTGCCACTGGCAATACTGTAAATGCTAGTCCTGCATACACACCCGGCAGTACAAAATCTCCAGACAGCACTAGCAATGGCGGGCAGGTTGACATGGACAGACTTGCCAAAGATATTTTATCAAAAACCCAATTTGAAACAGAATTAAAACAAATAGACAAAACAGTTGCGGAAGGGCTTATTAATATTTCTGAGGGCTCAGAAATGCAGTTATATATGGGAAATGGCAATTATTCCGATGAATTAATACTTATTACTGCCAAAGACAAAGAAAGTGCAGAAACAGACCAGGAAACAGTTGTACAATACCTGAAAGATATGAGGAAATCTTTTGAAGCATATATACCTGACCAGGCAAAAAAAATTTCAGATGCATTTAACCTGAGAAGCGGATGTTATGTAGTTGTATGTGTAACAAATGATATTGATACTGCTAAAGAAATAATTATGGCAGCTTTTGAATAGGGGTGTATAAATGAAAACCAGATATACAGCCAAAGCATTACTAATATATTTCCTGGCTGGAATACTGCTGTCTGGATGTGCTTTTCCAGGCAGCATCCAGCCCCCGTCTAAGGGTGAAATTATAATATCAGATAAACTAAAAGATAAAAATACCAGTACAGGTACACCTGCCCAAAAAGATATTAATATAGTAAAACTTCCAGAAGAAAATGTAAACATTAAAGAAAACAATGATTTTGAAGAAATATATTCAAAGGGCGAAACTTCAGCATTTCCATCAGGAATAGTTATATCTGGTAATGCAGCATATGAACAGTATACCTATATAGATAGCATTGCTAGCAGATATGCCAGGATAACAAGCAAAATAGCAGATAAACTTAAAGACAAGACAGATGTATATAATATCGTTATACCAACAAGCATTGGCATAACATTTCCTGATAACCAGAAAAATACATCTGGTTCTTCAGACCAGAAAAAATCACTACAAAAAATTGCTGGCAAAATGTCTGGAAATGTTAAATTTGTACCACTATATAACGAAATGATGAACCACAGGAAAGAATATATTTATTTCAGGACTGACCACCACTGGACTGCCAAGGGTGCTTATTACGCATACAATGCATTTTGCAAAGCCAGGCATATAATGCCTATAAACCTAGGAGATTTTAAAAAAGTATCATTTGGCAGTTTTACTGGTTCTTTTTATAAAGACACACACCAGAACCCTGCACTAAAAAAAGACACACTTTATGCATACTATCCTGCTGGATGCCAGGATGACAGCATTTCATTAAAATATACGAATAAAGACGGTGTACAAGTTACAGGCAGTTTAATTGAAGATGCATCTGGTTATGGTGAAAGTCTGAAATACTCTGCATTTATAGATGGTGATAACCCTTATACCATTATAGAAAATAATTTATTAAAAGATAATTCCTCTTGCATTGTAGTTAAAGAATCTTTTGGCAATGCCCTAATTCCATTTCTTGTAAACCATTACCAGAAAATATATGTTATTGATTACAGGTACTGGGATGGAGATATTATTAAACTTGCAGAGGAAAAACAGGCTGGTGATATAATTATTATTAATAATATTTCAATGACAAGAAATTTATACCAGGTTGGTAAAATGGAATTACTGGCGGAAGGTTAGGTTTATTTATACCGCCAAAAACAGCAGGAGGAAAAAATGATATTCAGCAGTATAATTTTTTTATGTGTATTTATGCCAGTAGTGTTTATTGCATATTACCTGTGCCCTGCCAAATCAAGAAACCTGCTTCTGCTTCTGTCAAGCCTGGTTTTCTATGCATGGGGAGAACCAGGCTATATACTTGTAATGGTTTCCTCCATAATTATTAATTACCTGGCTGGCAGACTGGTTTCAATGTATAAAGAAAATCTTATGCCAGTTAAGGCTAAAGCTGTATTTATAATTTCCATAATTTTAAATATATGCATATTATTCTTTTTTAAATATACAGGTTTCTTTATACAGATAATAAACAATACAGGATTTACCAAAATTCCACTTATAGATATTGCACTGCCAATAGGTATTTCCTTCTACACTTTCCAGACAATGTCATATATAGCTGATGTGTATACAGGCACTACAAAGGTCCAGAAAAACCTGGTAAACTTTGCAATGTATGTAAGTATGTTCCCACAGCTTATAGCAGGGCCGGTTGTAAGATATGGACAGGTTGAAGAAGAAATACATTCAAGAAAACTTTCAATTGAAGATACTGCCCTTGGCATCCAGAAATTTATAACAGGACTTGGCAAAAAAGTTATATTTGCAAACCAGGCAGGTGCATTATGGAAGGAAATATCTGATGTACCAGCATCTGAAAACAGTATACTGCTTGCATGGCTTGGTGCAATAGCATACACATTCCAGATATATTTTGACTTCTCAGGGTATTCCGATATGGCTGCCAGTATGGGGCAGATGCTTGGATTTACCTTTCCAGCAAACTTTAACTACCCTTACCAGTCAAAAAGTATTACAGAATTTTGGAGAAGGTGGCATATTTCATTAAGCACATGGTTTAAGGAATATGTATATATTCCACTTGGCGGAAGCAGAAAAGGATTTGCCAGGCAGGCTTTAAACTTATTTATAGTGTGGGCACTCACAGGGCTATGGCATGGAGCCTCCTGGAACTTTGTAATATGGGGCATATACTTCTTTGTACTTTTATTAATAGAAAAATGCTTCTTATTAAAATTCCTGGAAAAAATCCCTAAGGCCCTCAGCCATATATATGCATTATTTTTTATAATTACTGGATGGGTAATTTTCGCATGTGGTGATATAACCCAGCCTGTTACTTATATAAAATCGCTTGCAGGCATTAATGTGCCATTTTTTAATAACTATGCCATATATAAACTTTACACAAACATTTTACTATTACTAATAATGGCGGCTGCTTCAACAAAACTTCCAGTATATATATTTAACCGGCTAACAGCCAGGCTAAATGAAACCATATGTTTTTGGATTAAAGCAGCATTTACATTTATAATATTGATAACCAGCATGGCACTTCTTATAAGCGAAAGTTATAATCCATTCTTATATTTCAGGTTTTGACCTGTAATAAAATATTAAATGCCTCCTGTTTTGAAAACATGCAACACAGGCAGGCCAATATCAAACTTGCTATTTCATTAACGATTTGTGCCTGGGCAAAGCGAAAGGAATGTGGGCTATTATGAAGAAAACATATATAATATATTCTGCACTAATATTTATTATGCTTGCAGTACCTGGGCTTTTATTAATGGTACTGCCACAGCGTGAATATTCTGCCAATGAAAACAGGTATCTGGACAAACTTCCAGAAATAAATGCCAGCAAAATAATTTCTGGTGAATTCCAGGAAGAAGTCTCTAATGCATTTAATGACCAGTTTTTTATACGTGATTTTATGGCAGGGCTGTCCACATCCTTTAAACAAGCCCTTGGATTTAAAGATATTGGAGGTGTATACATTGCCAAAGATAAATATTATATAGAAAAAATAACAGACAATGATATTTCCAAAAACCAGCTTATAAAAAATCTTATGTATTTAAGCTATTTTACAGAAAAACAGCAGGCAGATGTATACACAATGTTCGTACCATCTCCTGGAACAATACTTAGTAGCAGGCTTCCAGCATTTGCACCTTTTTATAATGCAGATACTATTTATAACACTGCCAGTACAATACTTGGGACACAGGAAATATTAGATTTGCGCAAAGTTTTAACCCCTGGAAGTAATGGCAGCAGGGATTTATATTTTAAAACAGACCACCACTGGACGCTTCCTGGTGCTTATGCCGCATATAAAGAATATTGTACAGTAGCCGGTTTAAAAGTACAGCCATATAATTCATTTAACCCTGAAAAAGCCAGCAGGAATTTTTATGGCACTCTCTATTCAAAAGCACCTGGCTTTACAACAGAACCCGACGATATATATGTAGTACAAACCAGCCTTACAGAGAATGCAGAAGTAATATGTGATGGTAAAAAGCAGACTGGCATATATAATAAAGAATACCTGGATAAAAAAGATAAATATGCCTGCTTCTTTGGAGGCAATTATGGCAGGACAGATATTAAAACAGGCAGTAATGCAAACCGGAAACTTCTTGTATTAAAAGACTCTTTTGCTAACAGTTTTGTACCATTCTTACTTAATGATTATTCACATATAACAATGATTGATGCAAGGTACTATAACAAATCATTGCTTGATATTGCATCATCAGAAAACTATAACCATATACTTATACTTTATGAAGCCAGCAATTTTGCCAATGACAAAAACTTATATAAATTTATAAAATAGAAGACCTTTTATATATAAAAAAAGCTAATATGTACACTGACCTAATGAAAAACATATATAGATAAATGCTAAAAAAGACATAGTGCTAAATCCTAAAGACAGGAAAGCAGCGCTATTTGACAAAAACTAACGCTATTAGATACTGTATAATTATTTTGAAAATAAATATACTATTAATAAAAGTAATGCTTTTAGAATTGATGCTGGTGTAAGTATGCAATGCACCCAGTTGGATAAAAAATTGAAAAAACTCCCAATTAAAGAAAAAAATAAGGCATTACATATATTAGAACCTATGACCATAAGATAGCAATCCAGATATGGACTGTCCCTTCTTTTTACATAGAAGATTAAAGGTTAAAAAATTTAAGTAAAATGTAAAGACTTTTTACTTAAATTATGTTATAATATAAAAACCATTGAGAATTTAATAGTAACTAATAATTATGGAGCAATATTATTGTATTTATAATATTGCTCCATTTCATTATTCATATAATATTAAAAATCAAAGAAATTCTTGCCAAAACTTTCACGTGTATTTCTTTTACGCCTGTTAACACTTGCGCTTCTTTTATGCTTGCTTGGTGTATTCTTTACAGGTGCTGTCCTTTTCTGGTAATGGCTACTATGATTACGCCGTCTTGATTTTTCTGGTACATTCTGGCGTCTTGCACGCTTCTGCATCCTTGCATGCCTTCTACGTCCTGTTCTGCTTCTATAACCCCAGCTGCTTCTATGCGCCCTTCCTCTTCTGCTGTGCAACTTTTTAAACAGAAATACCATTAAAAGTATTGCCAGTACAACACCCAGTATAATTGCAGGAATAAACATATGCTCCCTGACAAAATTAATTACTGGTGACAATACACCCATAATAGCATTTTTTATCTTTGCAATGCGCTTATTTTTGCTGGCATTTTTAGCAGCATTATTTTTGATATCTTCTATTTCGCTATCTATAATTTCCCTTGAAACTTCATCAAGATGACTATATGATGCTTTTTCATATATTATATCAGTAGATCCTATTACCCTGCCGCCATAAGTATATGTCACCTTTCCAATAATATTTTTTCCATCTTTAATACTGGCATTTTTATTATATGTTATCTTCTGCCTTGCATTTGAAAGCTTTACCCCTTTAGGAAGCACAACTGCTGACTCATTAGAAAGATGTACAGGCGAACTTTCTGTATTAAAAAAGCTATTATAATTATTAAAAAGAATTGAATTAATATCAGTTTTTTCTTCATTAACATTATATTTCCTGTAACTCTCAAACCCAAAATTAAGAAGTGCCGTTGTGTCTGTATATTCATTTGGCTCACCAAGCTTCGGGCTACTTGCTTTCATAATAACAGACAAAAGCTGCATACCATTTTTCTCCGCAAAAGTTACAAGTGTATATTGTGATACCTGCGTAAAACCTGTCTTACCGCCGATGCAGTATTTATATTCATATTTGGGATGGTCATATCCATTTAACATCTGGTGGTGGTTACGCCATATACGCTTTGTTTTATGTGTATTTGTTTTATTACATGTATACATCTTAGTGCCTGCTATCTTCCTAAATGTAGCATTCTGCAGGGCTTGTCTTGCAATTACTGCCATATCATAGGCCGTTGTGTAATGTTTTGTATCAGGAAGCCCGTTAGGATTATTAAAATGTGTATTTTTTAATCCTAATTCTGAAACCTTGTCATTCATCATTCCTACAAATGATTTTACACTTCCGGCTACATACTCGCCACCTGCAAGACATACTTCATTTGCCGATTCAAGCATAATAGCATATAAACACTGTTCCATAGACATTTTTTCGCCAACATCTGAATAAATTGTTGAACTTCCTGGCTCAATCCCAAATACAGCCTCTTCTGAAAATGTAACAGTATCACTTAATGAACTATTTTCAAGCAAAAGCAAAGCAGTTAATATTTTAGTAATACTTGCAGGATAATGTTTTTTGTGTATATTTTTTTTATATAATATTGAACCAGTGGAGACTTCCATGACGATAGCAGAATCACAGGACAAACTTTTAGGTTCCGGACCAGCAGGCCATTTAACATTTTTACTGCCCTGCCCATTCTTAACCTGTTTTCTTACTGGCATTACCAGGCCGTTATTACCCATAGCAGCACTAGAGTTTGTCCAGGCAGCATTTGTCATAAGAATTATACCAGCTAGTAAAACAGAAACAATGCGCTTTAATTTCATAATATACCGTCCTGTCTGGAATATGCAATTATGTTAATTCCTAATTCTATGCCCTTATTGAACCAAATGCCCCGTTCCATGACAGGGTATCCGGCTTTTGCAGATACACCCGGATTATGCAAATAGATTTACATACCATTATTTTTCCTTTATAAAAATAAAAAACACTCTCAGTAGGAATCGAACCTACAACTGCCCCTTAGGAGGGGGCTGTTATATCCATTTAACTATGAGAGCGTACAACTAGTATACTACCATAATACCCCTGTTTCGTCAAGAAGTTTTTAAAATTTTTTTGCTATTTTTAAAAATTTTTGTTACTATTCACAGCTACGCTGTTCATAGTAACTAGCAGTGCTTTCAGCACT
>CAJTXH010000119.1 GCA_910580005.1 uncultured Lachnospiraceae bacterium
TGTCCATAATACCATCCAAGAAAGCGCCCCACTTTATAGGCATGTATAACATTTAAACCAGCATTTGCCTCGCCACGGAAACCATCTGTGCCAAAATACTTCATTTTTATATTCCTCCATTCTGCTATATCCATATCAGGTGTGCATAAACACAAAATATATCCCATATGCCATATATGGCATTGCACATAACAATTACAAGCCTGTATTTTATTAATATTAACATAACGCACTCTTTAAATCAATATTTTTAAAAATGCCGTCCATATACTAGGATAACTGGAAATTATCCTAAAGTTTCTGCCCTAAAATGGCACTTTTAAATATAATACCCTTTTAAACATGGCACGAATTTTTTATACCTTCTATAAAGTGGCACATTTTACAAAAACCTTGCTAAAATCCATTAAAAGGATATGCTCTGTCCAATACTCATTTCTATCTGTCACAGCACTTTTACAAGAAACGGAGGAAATATGGATAACAGTAACAGTTTTATTATTAATGATTCAAAATCATTTGGATTAAGGCTTGCAAGGTTAAGAGAGGTCAAAAGCGTAAGCGCACGTGAAATGAGCCTTTCAATAGGGCAAAATAAAAACTATATCAATGCCATAGAAACTGGCAAAAATTATCCCTCAATGTCATCTTTTTTGTATATCTGTGAATATATGGAAATCACGCCTAAAGATTTTTTTGATACAGGATGTAAAAACCCTTTCCTTTCAGAAGAATTTATCAATACTATAAAACAGCTAAATCCTGTACAAATACAACACTTATACCAGGTTGTACTTGATATTGCTTCAAAAGCTTGATTCCTCAGATATTTTCCTTTTCATATCCTACTTGGCGGCAATATGCACAAGCATATTGCCTGTTAATGTTTCTCAAGGAAATGGCATGGTTCTTTCCTTTCCGAAAGTGTTGCAAAACCATAGCCTGCTTCTTTTAATTCCCTTATAATCCCCCTTAGCGCCTCAAGAGTCTGTTTATTACAGCCGGAATCATGCATAAGTATTACCGGTTCGTCATATTTCTGAAAATCTTTCCTGACATTTTCCATAATAGAGTCTACAGAAGGTGTGCCAACTGAATCCTCGGCACTTACATTCCAGTCTGCATATTCCATGTCATTTTCATGCACTTTATTAATAATACTTTCCCTAAATGTGCTCATATACCTGTTTGCACTTCCCCAAGGAAACCTCACAAGCTTTGCATCATAACCGAACCGCATTTCAAGCTGTTCCTTCATCTTCATTATATCTTTAAAACATGATTCTTCATTAGCATAGATTTCATTGGCTTCATGGCAGTATGTATGCACCCCTATTTCATGCCCCTCATCCAGTTCCCTTTTTATTATCCCTGCCATATCGCCATCAATCTGCTGCCCAATAAGGAAAAACGTTGCTTTTGCACCTTCTTCCTTAAGTATGTCAAGGTATTTTTCTGTCAGGCAGCTAGGTCCATCATCAAATGTAAGATAAGCAGTCTTTTTGGCCACTCCCTCAGAAATGGCACTTTCCCCTGCCTTTTTACCTCCATTATGGCTTTCTGCCATCCATGCACTGTCCCTCCAGCCTGACCTCTCTGCAAGCATGCAGGCACATATAATAATTACAGCAGATAGACATGCCACCTTTTCCCTGAAAGTCCATGCTGTCCTTTCTTCTTTATTATCTTTATTAAAATTATCTGGGATTTTCATATGCTCCACCAGCCTCTTAATTTTGTATCTTATAAAATTTATGTAAGCATATAATAAATATTACTGTAATTTTGCGCATATTTTTACTGGTGTTGGAAACAGTAGCTTTTTCTCACTAATATGCAGAGGAAAACCAGCACTGAAACAGGAGAAGCAAGACAGGCGCTTAACTCCGTTAAAGAATGGAAACAGGGCATTTGGAATTTACATGAGGACATGCCCTGCATAATATATTGAAGATATAAATGAAATCTATTGTACAGAAACTTATGTATACTCACAGATGATAGCTAGTAAAGATGCACACTTCTTTGGACAGGCTAAAAATAGCTGGCTTACTGGTACAGCAGTATGGACATTTGTAAATGTGCCTTCTTTTATGTTAAAACTGTTTTATTACAGCAAGGTTATGCTTTAGCCTCAAATACTGGCAATATATCCAGCAGTTCAGCTATTGGCGTAACCTTTTCATTATTAAATATATTATCATTTGATGCTTCTTCATTTTCACAATTTTTATTATCAAGGTATTTTAAAAGTTTTTTCCTTTCAGATTTTTCTTTCTTGTCTGGAAGCCTGCTATAAGCGTCCGATTTCTTAAACTCTTTTTCAACTTCCCTGATACCAGCGATAAGATACTCCTTATCCGGGTCATCTTTACTTACCCCTCCCACTGCATTATCAATTACTTCTTGTGCTTCTTCCTTTGACCTGCAGCTTTTAAGACGGTTTTTCAATGCCTCTTTCTGGTATTTTACACGCAGTGCTGTCATATAAAGCTGCTGGTTATGCAGACTTAAATAATTTAATTCTTCCTGTGTAAGATTCTTGCCGCTCTTAAGCTTTGCCATAATTTTGCCCATATAAGCGGCACTTTCTTCTTCATCCATGCCATATGCTGGGTCTATAAGCGCTTCTATTGCCTCCTGCCATATTTTATTTTTTTCATTCATATTTTCTTTAACAAGAACCATATTCATCCAAACCACTCCTTTGACATCTTTTTAAATAATCTTTCCATATTCCAGATACATATTGCTTTACTTTTTCTATAAGTTATATCGGCTTGTATAGCTCTTTCTTTAAAAAAGCCTAAGCTGTTTATATTTTTTTGTATGCGTTTCTAATTCCTTTGGCATCTATAAAATATATATTAAAGTTACTTGTAATATATATTTATACCAATAACTAATTTTTTATATTTAATAAAATAATTCCTAATAAAATAACACTCATACCAACTAACTGTATAAACGTAATTTCTTCATGTAATATAAATCTGCTTAACAAACAAACTAAAATATAAACCAGCCCTGCTGAAACAGGATAAAATATCTTCAAATCCATGTTTTTCATAATTATAAGTGAAGTTATAAAACTAGCCACATATAAACACATACCTATAAAAAATATTAAATTAATATGTATATTCAATAATCCTTCACCAAATGATATTTCAACCCCTTTTTCTGTCCCTAACTTTAATAATACCAGACCAGACGAAGAAAACATAACATAAATCAAAATTTTCAATACTTGCAATTTTTATATACACCTTTCCTTTAATTATATGTTATTTATCTTCTAACTCTCTAATTCTTTTTTCCATAATTGCTATTTTTTGTACTAATATTTTAATTTTAGCAGAATCAGAAGAAATAATAACTGTTAATGAAATAAGAATAATTATTAATAAAAAAATAAATACTGCAAATAACCCATTAGATGCAACTTCTATCCCAATAAATTTAGCAGAATAAATAAATATATCAGGAAAAATCACGAGTACCAGCATTACTAACCCACTAAAAATCCATAAAAGACTATACTTTAATTCTAATTTTTTTCTCTTTAATAAACTTATTATATATATAAAATAACAAATAATTATAAATAATATAAATCCTCTTAAATAATTATTAATTTGATACATAATAATCTACCTTTCCATTTTAGCTAACTTTTGTAATATAATAGCTAAAGAAACTTTTATCATATAATAACAAGACCTTATTGGTGATATTGAACTTTTCCCATTGTTCCTTTCGCACATTACAACTGGAATTTCCTTTATTCTCCCATTATATTTAGACGCCACAATAATTGCCTCTGGTTCTGGATAATCTTGTGCATATTCTTTTGAAAATATTTTTATAAATTTTCTATTAACAGCACGAAAACCACTTGTAACATCCTTTATCTTTTTTCCAGTACATATATATACCATCTTACTCAATATACCTATACCTATTCTACGCATAAAAGTAGACTGGAAACCTTTATTTTCAATAAAACGTGAACCTATAACAATATCAGCCATATCTTCTTGGATTGGAACAAGTATTTTATACAATTCGCTGGCACAATGTTGTCCATCACCATCCATTTGTATAGCAATATCATATCCATTTTCATATGCATAAATATACCCTGTTTGTACCCCTCCTCCTATCCCTAAATTAACAGGTAAATCTAAATAATCAATTTTATAGGTTTCCAAGATTTCTTTAGTTCTATCTGTGGATGCGTCATTAATTACAATCTTATCAGCATAAGGACAAAACTTTTCTATATCCTGGATTACATTAAATATACTATCTTGTTCGTTATATGCAGGTATTATAATTAAAATCTTCATAACATTTTGCTTCCCCTTTGTCACAATAGTTATATAAATACTTATTTCATCTTGCCAAACAAAATTATTAAAGAAGGCATAGATGCTGCTACTGAAGCATAATACCTAAAACAGTCATTTACAGGTGATGCCATACAAGTTAATATCATAACCAAAAGAGCAGTGATTGGAATAAAATCAGAAAAACGTCTTTTTCTTAATAAGTAATATCCAATAATTACTATTAGCCAAGTATAAAATGCAATAGTATTAGTTAAATTTAATACAGGAATTTTCTCCCATATATACGGCCATCTGTCAAATATCTGCCTGGCCTTCTCAAATTTGTAATTATAATGAAATGAAAAATTTTCATATCCATCACCATAAAGCCAGTTAAAAATAGTCATTCCACTATTCATATTTCCAGAACCATATGGAAGTTTTGGAGTAAAAGCATAATAACCATAACTTTGTGCACATGCTGCTTCCAGATAAGTTACCGGATATTTTTTAAACATCTGAAGCCACACACGCAAATAATCTAAAGCATATTTAACCGCCCCATCCTTTATAATGGATTTTTTAACTGGATCAGAAAGTACTGGATCATAAACTACTGCCAAATTATCATATTCAAATACTTGTCTAAGAACCTCCTCTTCCTCTTTTGTAATTTCACTTTGATGATATTTTACTGCTCTTGCTGTCTGTTGCAAAGGAATGGACAATGCTTCCGCTGGGCTGCCCTTATTTACTCCACAGAAATTGAAGATATATGCATTATATCCAAAATACATTCCAACACAAACAATAATCATTGTAATCTGATACCATTTTATTTTCTTTTTCATCAAATACACAACAAGTAAGACTGTAACTGGAAAAACACAATAAATACAATTATTACGAAATAGAGAGGCCACCAATCCAGATAATCCATATTCAAGGAAATGTCTATTTTTGTAATCCCCTTTCTTCAATTTTTGTACCAAAACAATAGAACACATAATGTATAAACAGAAAAGTGCAGCAAAAAAAGTGTCTTTAAAAGCATGTTTTGCATATGCCCCCCAAACCGGGGTAATTGCATAAAATAACAAAACAGTGTAATAAATATATTTTTTCATTCCCGAATTTTTTATCATTTCAACACATTTTGCATAAATTAATGCCATTAAAATATTTCTTATAAATACAAATAAAAAAATACCTACATTTTCACTTCCAAGTGCTTTACCAGCTTTATAACATATCCCTATAACAGAAGAGGCAAACCAAGGATGGTTATTGCTTTTTTTCCAATAACCCAAAAATGAGCATAACTGTGAAAATACATCATTATCCATACTTGCGGGATAATAAACTATTACCCATGGAAGCCAGCAAAGAAATATAACTAAAAACCCTGTCAAAAATATATGTCTGTCAGCTATGCAAAAAAATGAATTAATTATTTCCTTACTTTTCTGTTCTTTTTTATCCAGATTATGTTCTTTAAAAATGCACTCTATATTAGCTTCTATATTATTAATCCACTCTATTATCCAATAAGCAGTTATATAAAACAATATAGCCCATCCGAATGCTGCAAAACTAAAAATTATAGTATATTGCAAGCTAACTGATAATGGAAGCCTGTCCATATAATACATACTAAGCCCTGCCACATTAACAAATCCAAAAAATATGCTTATTAATACTAATCCAATTTGTACCTTGCTTTGTTTTATTATAAAATATGACATGGTTTTATATAATACAACAGCAATTCCAAAAGCTACAAATGACCATACAATTCCATATCCAGAAAACAAAGTATCAAGTCTGTTTAAAAATATCCGGAACAAATCTTCTTGTAAATTATTACTATCAATATCCAAAACCAGGTAATTCATAGATAAAACTATAGACAAAAAAATACCCAAAAAAAGACAAACGGTTAACCGTTTGTATAAAAAAGACTTCTTATCCATCTTTCCTCCATATTTAAGTTTTACATATCATTACAAAAATATATACTCTCTAACTTTTAAACACGCCTTAATGAGTTAAAACATTAAGGCGTGATATATAAAAATCCATAAGTTTGTCATTCTTATATACAATTATAACCAAAACCTGCTATACATTACAATATCATAAAGATATTTTAGATACTAAAATCCATCCTGCTCTTATTCTCTTCCTGTTTCTCTTCCTTTATCTTAGACCAGTCAACATTATTTATCTTCTCAAGCAGTTCTTCCGCTGAAGATGCACTCACCCTTGTTTTCTTAATATGTGTACCACGTATGTATCCGCCTTTTTCCTTTTTGGAAGCTTCTATACGTTCTCTCTGCTTCTCGCTTAATGTTTCTAACTCAGCAAAAAATGATACCTTGCCATTTTTATCTATTGAAACTCCAAAACGTGTAACTTCGTCCTTTTTATCACCAAGCTGTTCTTTCATTCCAGATAATTTTTCCTTTGCTTCATCAATAATGCCAAGGTTTTTCTTTTTAAGATCATCATCATTTGCCATCTTCTCAAGTTCCTCAGGGTCTATAAGTACACTAAAATCCTTAGTGCCCCTTGACAAGTAAGCATCAGCCTCTTCATCTGTTTCATAATTTGCTACTATAAAATCTATATCACCATATGTTTTCCTAAGATCTTTTAAAAGATTTTTAGCTTTGTCACTTAATTTAATATCCTTATCATTTGTTTCCTGTGTCTGTTTTGCAGTATTTGTCTTTTTATTTTGTATAGTATTGTTATAATTATTTCCAAGAAATGCCCCATAACTGCTTATTCCATTCATAATACGCCCTCCTTAGCTAAATAAATAAAATCCTGTTTAGTATTAAATGTAAACCACTTGGTGCTTAACTATATTATCGGCAATATTTTCCTAAAAAATTAGAATAAAATTAAACAAGACGTGCAGTTTCCCTTGCTATTGCAAGTTCTTCATTTGTTGGCACAATCCATACAGGAACTTTGCTTGAAGGGGTAGAAAGAAGTACTTCCTCACCACGTTTTTTATTAGCTTCTTCATCCATTTCAACACCAATTGCACTAAGCCCGTCCATAATGCTTTTCCTTATTTCACTGCTGTTTTCACCTGCACCAGCAGTAAGCGCTATTGCATCAGCACCGCCAAGTGCCATATAATATGCCCCAATATATTTAATTATACGGTATACAAGTACATCCAGTGCATTTGTTGCATCTTCATTTCCGTTTCTTGAAGCTTCAATAACATCCCTGCAGTCATTTGATACACCTGATAAGCCAAGTATGCCTGATTTCTTATTTAAAACCATAGTCATTTCGCTGGCGCTTATATTTTCTTTCTGGCAGATAAATTCAATAATTGCAGGGTCAATATCACCTGAACGTGTTCCCATAACAAGACCTTCCAGTGGTGTCATTCCCATGCTTGTATCAATTGATTTGCCATTTTTAACAGCAGAAATGCTTGCCCCGCTTCCTATATGGCATATTATAAGTTTTGAATTTTCATAGTCAAGCCCTGCAAGTTCTGCAAGCCTTTTTGAAACAAAACTGTGGCTTGTCCCATGAAAACCATAACGGCGCACGCCATATTTGCTGTAATATTCCTTTGGCAGACCATATAAATAAGCCTTGGCAGGCATTGTCTGGTGGAATGCTGTATCAAAAACTGCAACATGTTTAATCCTTGGCATAGCCCTCTGGCATGCACGTATACCAAGAATATTTGCAGGGTTATGAAGTGGCGCAAGGTCATTACATGTTTCTATTTCTTTAATAATATCCTCATCAATCACAACTGAAGAAGAAAACTTCTCTCCTCCATGTACAAGGCGGTGTCCTATAGCATGTATCTCATCAAGCGAACTAATAACCCCGTCTTTTGCATCTGTAAGCATATCAAGGACTTTGCTTATAGCAACAGCATGGTCTGGAAGGCTGGATTTTGTTTCTGTCTTTTTGCCTCCTGATTTGTAGACAATCTTTCCATCAAGCCCGATGCGTTCACAATTTCCTGATGCCTTAACCTGCTCTGTTTCTGAATCAACTAACTGGAATTTAAGAGAAGAACTTCCACAATTTACTACTAAAATATTCATTTCCATTACCTCCATATTAAATCACATAAACTTAAATTTAGTATACTTTATAAGCTTTTTTTTGTCTAGTACAACATCAATATTTTCCACGTCCGTTTCATAAATTTCCAGTTATCCTGTGTTTGTGTAAAAACGGACGGT
>CAJTXH010000120.1 GCA_910580005.1 uncultured Lachnospiraceae bacterium
GTTTGTTACTATTAAGCCGTAAGGCTGAATAGTAACATAAACGCATGAATGAATAATATTATTATTTTTTAGTCCCCTGCCCAGTTTTTCTATCAATGTATTTACACACCCTGCACATCTGCAACAGCAGCGCCTTTAATGTCATTATCTGTAATATCCCGTTTCTTTTAATCCCATATATATTGAAATATTGCCCCTGTTATTAACATCACCTGAACCAGTTCAGCTGTCGCAGACTGGTTGTCACTCTTTAACACTGCCAAGTGTAATACCTGCAATTATATACTTAGAAGTGCAATAAAAAAAGCCCTGGATATACAGGGTTTTCTTTTGTTTATATGCGGAAGATGGGACTTGAACCCACACGTCGTTGCCAACACATGAACCTGAATCATGCCTGTCTGCCAATTCCAGCACTTCCGCTAGTGTTAATACATTTTTTAATAATGCTTTTACATAATATCAGATGTAATTATAAATGTCAATGAAATTTTTAAGTTTTTTACAGGCTAAAATCCAATAGGCAGGAATTTTTGTATGAAAAAAATATAAAAATTCATTCTTTAACTAGTAATTTACCCCAAAATGCATTAAAATTATTATTATAAAACATTTTAACGGAGGTATTCATATGGCAGTTACAATTTTTGCAGCAATAGATGTTGGTTCACATGAAACAACACTTCGTATTTATGAAGTTTCTAAAAAATATGGCGTGCATGAGATAGAATCTGTGCACCACACCGCACGGCTGGGGCTTGAAACGTATTCAACGCAGCATATAAGCTACCATACTATTGATAAGCTTTGTAATATCTTAACTGGCTTTTGTGCCAAAATGAAAGAATATGGCATTACTGACTATATGATTACTGCTACAAGTGCCCTGCGTGAAGCAGACAATAATTTAATTGTGCTTGACCAGGTAAAACAACGCACAGGGTTTCTTATTAAGATATTAAGCAATCCTGAACAAAGATATCTTTGTTATAAGTCAATAGCCCTTAAGGAAAACTCTTTCCATAAACTTATCCAGAAAGGGACACTGCTTGTAGATGTTGGCGGCGGAAGCATACAGCTTTCACTTTTTGATAAAAACGTTCTTGTTATTTCACAGAATATAATGATTGGTTCTTTAAGGATTAATGAAGTACTCCAGGCTATGAAATCACAGACAGACAATTACCAGAACCTTGTTTATGAGTATATTTCAAATGATTTACACAATTTTGTATCACTCTATATGCCAGAACATAATGTTAAGAATATTATTGCTGTAGGAAACCAGCTGCAAAGTTTTGTAAAATATTTAAGTGTACACAATTTTGGAAACTTGCAGCCTGTTGATGCAAAAGGCAAAAAGAAAGACTCCATTAACAGACAGGAATATGAAGAATTTTACCAGTCAATAACTTCACAAAGCCCTGAAGAACTTTCAAGGGAACTTGATACACCTGTTGAAAGGACTACACTTCTGCTTCCTATTGCCATGATTTTCCACAATATATTTGAAGAAACAAAAGCTGAGCAGATATGGCTTTCTGGCATAACTTTATGTGACGGCATGGCAGCAGATTTTGCAGAACGTAAGGAAAAAATAACTCCTGCCCACAATTTTACTGAAAGCATGGTATCAGCTTCAAGATATGTTGCAAAACGGTATAAATGTGAGGATGCCCATAATAATAATGTAGAGGATATTTCACTTAAAATATTTGATGCATTAAAAAAGCAGAATAACCTTACAAAACGTGACAGGCTTATTTTACAGATATCTGCTATACTTAACAGTTGTGGCAAATTTATTAACTTAAATGATGTTGGCGAAAATTCATATAAAATAATTATGTCTACAGAAATAATAGGGCTTTCGCAGAGAGAACGCATGATGGTGGCAAATATTGCCAGATACCATAATGAAAGGTTTCCAAGTTATAAAGAAATAGAAGATTCATTTGCAAGCGAGGACTATATAAAGGCTGCTAAACTAAATGCAATACTGAAGCTGGCAATTTCAATGGATAAAAGCCACCGCCAGAAATTCCGCAATATAACTGTAGAACTGAAAGACAATAAACTGGCGATAACTGGCAGGACTCTTTATGATATTACACTTGAACAGGGCATATTTAAGAAATGTTCAGATTTCTTTGAAGAAGTATATGGCATCCAGCCTGTACTTAAACAGAAAAAACAGTTCTAATAATTCCAGAATGGAGGATTTATATGGCAGAAAAGAATAACTTTATTAAACCAGAATATTTTTATAACCGTGAATTAAGCTGGATTTCATTTAACTACCGTGTACTTAGCGAAGCACAGGACAAAGAACGCCCTCTGTTTGACAGAATGGGTTTTCTTGCCATTACCGCTTCAAACCTTGATGAGTTTTTTATGATACGTGTTGCTTCACTTAAAGACATGGTACAAGTAAATTACACTAAAAAAGATATTGCAGGAATGACTCCTGTGGAACAGCTTGCTGCAATAAGCGGGAAAACCCACCAGCTTGTTAAAGACCAGTATAATATATATAACTATGAAGTTATACCTGACCTTCTTAATAATGGCTTAAAAATTATTTCATATTATGAAGATTTAAATAATGAACAGGCAAAATATGTAGATAGTTTTTTCAAATCAGAAGTGTTTCCTGTACTTACACCTATGGCTGTAGATTCTTCAAGGCCTTTTCCGCTTATACGCAACAAGACATTAAACATAGGTGCTGTAATTAAGATAAAACCTGGTTCTGGCAAAGAAGGCAGTACACAGTTCAGGGAATTATATATGTCACATTACAATAAAAAGAAACATGGCGATGACACAGGGAACATTGATTTTGCAACAGTACAAGTTCCTTCTGTACTCCCACGCTTTGTAGAAATCCCTTCAAGTGATGGGATACAGAAAACTTTTATACTTCTGGAACAGATTATTGAGAAAAATATTGAAAAGCTTTTTATAAATTATGAAGTCCTTTCTGCATTCCCATACAGGATTATGAGAAATGCAGACCTTGATATTGAGGAGGATGAGGCAGCAGACCTTCTTGTTGAAATTGAGCGCCAGCTTAAAAAACGCCAGTGGGGGCAGGCTATACGCCTTGAAGTTGAGGATGGCATTGATAAACACCTGCTTAAAACCCTTAAAGATGAACTCCAGGTTAATGAAGAAGATATATTTAAAATTAATGGCCCGCTTGACCTGGCATTCCTGTCAAAGTTTACTAAAATTGATGGTTTTGACAACCTGCGCCAGAAAGGTTATACACCACAGCCCGCCAAGTATCTTAAAGGCAATGATAACCTTTTTGAACAGATACGTGAACATGATATACTGCTCCACCATCCATATGAAACATTTGAACCTGTTGTTAATTTTGTGCGCCAGGCATCAAAAGACCCTGATGTGCTTGCAATTAAGCAGACTCTTTACCGGGTAAGCAGCAATTCCCCTATTATAGCTTCGCTTGCTGCTGCTGCTGAAAATGGCAAACAGGTAACAGTACTCGTTGAATTAAAAGCCAGGTTTGATGAGAAAAATAATATTATATGGGCAAGAAAGCTTGAACAGGCAGGCTGCCATGTAATATATGGGCTGGTAGGTTTAAAAACACACAGCAAGATTACACTTGTAGTCCGCAAGGAAGAAGACGGGATAAGACGTTATGTCCACCTTGGAACAGGAAATTATAATGACAGCACTGCAAAAGTCTATACTGATATGGGGCTTCTTACATGCCAGAAAGCAATAGGCGCAGATGCAACAGCAGTGTTTAATATGCTTTCGGGCTATTCAGAACCTGCTATATGGAATAAGCTTGCAATAGCGCCTATATGGCTTCGTGACCGTTTTATATCACTTATAAAACGTGAAACAGAATTTGCAAAACAGGGAAAAAAAGCTTTTATTAAAGCAAAAATGAATTCCCTGTGTGACCAGGGAATAATTGCTGCCCTCTATGAGGCTTCAGCAGCAGGCGTTAAAACAGACCTTGTAGTGCGTGGTATATGCTGCCTTAAAACAGGCCTTAAGGGAATTAGTGAAAATATTACAGTACGTTCAATAGTAGGAAATTTCCTTGAACACAGCCGTATATTCTATTTCCACAATAACGGATTTGAAGAAGTATTTATGGGCAGTGCCGACTGGATGCCACGTAATCTTGATAAACGTGTGGAGATACTTTTCCCTGTAGAGGATGAAGAACTGAAACAGGAAGTTATCCATATCTTGGATATACAGCTTACAGACAATACAAAAGCAAGAATAATGCAGCCTGACGGAAGTTACATTATACCTGCATTAAGCCCTGGTACAAGTAAAATATGTGCACAGGACTATTTCTGCAAAGAAGCTGTATCAGCAGCAAACCCAGGGAAGAAAAACCCTGGCAGTGCCAGCCAGTGCTTTGAGCCATTAGTTGGCGGACCGGAAGATAAAATATAATACACAATAAAAAAGAGAAATTATGTAGTGACGCCAGGGCATGGATGTTTTTTAAAATGTTCTGGCGCAACATTATGGGATATAAAGAACTACATGGATTGAAGCACTGTATTAAATACAATGCTTCAATCCATGTAGTTCTTTATATCCCTAAACACATTTAATATGCCCATGTGGACCATAAAATTCTCATCTATTATACGCTATTTACCCATTTTCAGCTTCAGGACTCTTAATTCTTCCTCAAAATTGTCTTTAAGCTTAAATGCCTTTATGCTTTGTTCAGAAGAAGCACCCACCAGATTACCATACTTAATAAGCAATGAACAAAACTCAATTTTTTCTTTAAGCTCTTTTTCTTCCATTTTTAACTTATCCATAGCATCCTCCGTTCTTCCCGTAACATTATGTCCCTGCGGTCCACCAGTACGGCATAATAATTTATTATTTTTATCTGTCTTGTATATATGGTATTATACATCTTTATTACAAATTATTCAATATCCAGGAATTTATTCTTTGAAAATTTTCTAAAATTTTCATATTTATATCAAAAACCAGCAACACATGGCAGGCAGCGTAGTCTGCCTGCTGTTTGCCATAACCTGGATGGCTGCCGGGGAAACAGTAAGAACGGCCTGCTTTAAAGATAAGGCTGCATATCCTCACAAAGCTTGCTCTCTATAGAAACCAGCCTTTTACATATATCCTTTGAAGCATTGTCTGCCTCTGTATACTTGTTCATATACATATGGAGTGATTTCACTCCCATATTACAGCCATCTGTAATAAGGCTTGCAATAGTTGCATCGCTTTCATCCATTGCCATTTTAAAATTAGTCTTTAACCATGACATCCCTTTTGCCATAGGTGCAGGGTCTTTTTCCTCACTGTTATGCTCCAGAAGAAGTGAATGCAGCTCATTGCCAAGCTTTTCATGGTGTATCCTGCTGTCGTTTAATACATCCCTTAACTCAGTTGCTTTTACTTTATCAAGGATTTCATTAATTGACTCAACAGCCATTTTAGTTCCAGAATCACATTCTTTTAATAATTGGATTGTATCATTGTTTTCCATAACCAGGCCTCCTGTTATAATTAATTTTTTACAATCATTATTTAAAATAATAAGATTATTATAAACAGGATTAATAATTTTATTCATTCCAGCCATTGCCTGAGCACCTGGCTGTCTTTATGTACCACATAACCACTTCCGCCCCTGCCCTTTACATCTTCTGCCATGCTGGTTATCATAACCGCCTGCTTCGTATTCTCTGTTGTAAATACAGTAAACCATCCAAGCTCCGTCCCAGAATTATCCTCTTTTGATGCTTTAATTTCAGCAGTTCCTGTTTTTCCTGCAAGCAGTATATTATCCATATGTGCAGCGTACCCTGTACCAGCAGGGTCATTTACTACTTTAACCATGCCATCTAAAACCTTGTCTGCTGTTTCTTTCCCAAATGCCCCTGAAATCCAGTATTCTGTTTTTGCTTTCTTTTTATATAGCAAATGTGGTTTAACAATATTGCCATTATTTAAAAAAGCTGAATAAATGCATGCCAGATGCAGAGGGTTTATTAATACCTGGCCCTGCCCATATCCAGTATCTGCAAGCTGTATCTCTGTTTCAATATTATTTGTGTTAGAAAACTGGGACTTTGCCATCCTGGTTTCAAATGGCAGTTCTTCATTAAATCCAAGCCTTAGCAAAAAGTCTTCCAGTTTATCTGCACCAATTCTTAATGCTGCCTTGGCAAAATAAATATTATCTGAATTAACCAGGGCATTGTCCAGTACAGCCGGGCTGGTGGCATGAAGTGTAGTTATATAATAAGAACCCCATGATAAATCTTTCTGCCAGCTTAAACCTTCATTGCCATAATCCTCTGACCATATAGTCGTCCCTGTCTCAAGGCCTGCTGCTGCAATTACCGGCTTAAATGAAGAACCAGGACACCATGCCTGGCGGAAACGGTTATACATGGGCTGGTCTTTGTCATTATTTAACATTTCCCACTCTTTTGAAGACATTCCAGTAACAAAACTGTTACTATCATAAGATGGTGTACTTACAAGAGCCAGGACTTCACCAGTGTATGGGTTTATTGCAACAGAACAGCTTTTATCTTCTTTAAACTGGTTATATAATGCCATTTGTAATTTTATATCAACAGACAGCTTTATATCTTGTCCATGCTGTACTGGTTTATAAGCAATTTCTTCCTTCTCTTTGCCTTCTGCATCTGTTATATAAATCCTGCATCCGTCTGACCCTCTTAATTTGCTTTCAAACAGAGCCTCTGCACCGCTTCTTCCAATTACGCTGCTTGAAGAATATCCTTCCCCTTTATGTTTTTCAAGGTCATCTGCTGTAACATTCTGGACATATCCCGTAAGGTGTGCAGTGGCTTTGCCATAAGGATACTCCCTTGCTTCTTTGCCAGATATCATGACCCCGGGGATTTCCAGTAACTTTTCCTGGCGTTCTTTTTCTTTTATAACTTTGCTATCAAGGCTGCCAGACAGCAAATCTGTTTCTTTTATCTTTGGAAGCATCTTTAATGGCACAAATAGCCCGTCCCTGACCCAGCTAGCTGAAAGTTTCTTTTTTATATCTGTTTTTTTCATGCCAAGAAGGCCTGCTATCTTTTTTAATGTCTTCTTTCTATTTTTAATCCTTCCAGGAACAATTCCGGCTACAGATACAATACCATTATCTGCAATAGTATATCCATTCCTGTCAAGTATCTTGCCGCGTTTTGCCTTTATTGCAGAAACCCTGGTTTTATATGTAGAACATAACCCTGGCAGAACCAGTGAATCATCCCATATTAATTTATAACCGTCTTTATTTCTGGCAAATACAGCATTATTTATAAAACTAGCTTCCCCTGCATCTGTATCAAACGTTGTCTTGTACTTTACAGATAATTGTTCTTCATTATATGAAATAATTTCTATTTTCATATTTTGCATACCTATGCCCTGGTAAATAGCCGAATTACGTTTAATAAAATACTCCTTGCTGGTATTTCCTGAAGCCTGCACATCAATCATTTTATACATTTCCTTATATTCTTTCAGTGGGATATGCCTCATATATGCTACCAGAAGTTCATCTGGCTTTTTCCACACATTGCCTTTTAACAAAAAACCTGCAATATAAAATAAAACAACTGACAATACAACTTCTGATAAAATAACTTTAATCCAGAATAATACTCCTCTTTTCTTCATAAACAAAACCCCTTTATAGTATGCCTTATTAAATCTTACAACCGTAATACTTTCTGTAAATATTACACTAGTAAGAATTAAAAGTCAAGTTTTAAAGAAAAGAAATTCTAAATTATATTATAACCCAGGGTGGGCAGTTTATGCACCAGCTGTTTTATACATATAGTTTGTAATATTATATATAACAGGTACTACAAGGTATCTTCCTGCATATATATTATCTGACTTTAAAGAATTACATCTTTTTATCTCTTTTACATAATCCTTTATTGTGCCAAACTCATCTGAATAATACCTGCCTGCTATACTCCATAACGTATCGTTAGCTGTAATAGGCACTGATATATAGCTGATATTGGCTGTATCTGCGCTAACCGTTGTTTTACTGCTGTTTCCAGACATAATATAAAATATAATTAAAATAACAGATAAACAAATTACTGCTGCCAGCAATGCTGTCTTTAACCTTAATAAAGCAATATTACGTTCCCTTGCCATGTTTATATGTACTTTTGATGTAATATTTTTATTTATCATACGAGTTTCTCCTTTAATAAATACTAAACGCACGTTCTGATATTATAATATATCATGAACGTGCGTTTGTCAAGGGAGACCCGAAAATTTGTTCGCTATTTAATTATAATCCATTTAATGGTAAATTGCAATATTAATTATTTAATGGAACACGTCCGTTTCATAAAATTTCCAGCCGTCCTTTGTTTGCAGACGGACGCAGGG
>CAJTXH010000121.1 GCA_910580005.1 uncultured Lachnospiraceae bacterium
AAAAATTTTTTCAATTTTTTTATTTTTCTGCTTGACTTTTAATAGTTGGTCTTTCCTATTTTTTCCAATACATCTGTCTTATTTATATAATGCCTGTTTGTATTGGATTTCTCTGTTTTACGCACTTCTCCAAGAAGCATTTCCAGTGAACGGATGGTTTTAGGATTTTCTCTTATCCATTGTATTAATGGTTCTGCTTCCGTTTTCGTATCTTTTGCCTTTCTACGTTTCAGACGTACAGATTTTATCATTTTAGACATCTTTGCCATATCGTGATACCCGTCTTCACAAAGTTCAAGCCTGTGGAGTATATCCTGTGTTTCTTTGCCAGCTTCTTTTTCTATGTCCAGGGCTATATTGTAGTCTGTCTGTATATCTTTAAGAAATTTTAAAAAACTTGAAATATATTCACTGTTTTTCATTTCTGGCTGTCCCCCTATAAATAAGATTTACCATACCGTGCCATAAAGTCCTGCCTGTCACCAATTTTTAGTTCAAAAACCGCCTGACCCAGTATTTTTGAAAGTTTTTCTGCCATTGGATTATCATGTATGCGCCCTGTCACTGAGCCAAGTGTATGGCACTGGTTACATGCTGGCACTTTTAAACCATCTTCTTCTGCAAGTTTACGCCTGCCATTGCCAAATAATAAATGGTGTTCACCTTCTGCTGGCTTCCCACAGAAGAAACATATGTCTTTATAATCTGTTACTATGCCCTTTGTCTTCTCCATAATCTGCCTCCCTGCACGCAATATTAAATTCCTGCCGTAATTCTCTTAAAACAGATGCCAGGCTTTTTACCCTGTTTTGTCTGTCATATATTATTTTTTTGTGTTACGCTGCTCTTTTCCAACTGTTTCTTTTGTTTTCTTAACATTATTTCTGAAAGCATTGCCTATCCTCCCCTCATATTTCATAAATTTTATCCTGTGAATTTTCATAGAAAGATAAAAACTTTTCCAAAATCCCAGATTTGCAGGTGTTTCCCCATCTGGCTTTTTCCAGCTGTCCTGCTGCCATCTTTTTACCCAGCCTCGCAAAACACATGATTTTATATAACTGTTGTCTGTGTATATGGTTACTTCACAGGGCTTTACCAGCATTTTTAACGCCATAACAATTACTTCCAGTGCAAGGCTGTTCCTAGTACAGTTTTTTTCTGCTATATCCACCTTCCTGGTATATACCCTGCCCCTGCTGTCTGCATATTCCAGCAGTGCAGACGCTTTCCCTTTCCCCTGGAATTTCCCTTTCTGGCTTATGTATATATAAATATTAACTTTCAAAACAGACACCTTCTTTAATGCTTTCCAATTTAATAAATATTAAATGCGCCACTATTGTAAGCTTTTTTCTTATGACCTGTGTATATTTAAGTACAAGTTTTTAAAAACACTGCCTGTCTGCACACCCTCCAATTCAACAAATGTTAAATGCGCCAGGGTTATCAACAGGTTATCCACATTTATCCACAATTATCCACATTTACTGCCTGGCAGTTTCCGCAGTCGGAGGTATATGCTCCATCCAGTATATATATTGTACCGATAATCTATCTTCACAGGTTCATATCCTTTATACTGGCTGCGCCATACTGCTTTATCTTCTGGTGTTTTTGCCATTTCACGTATTTTTTTGAAACTGTACTTATAGTCGTTCTTCTTTTCCTTTGGTTTTTCAAGGTTCTGCGAAGTGCTCCATTTACGCGCGCTTTTTTTACGTTTATTGATATAATTTGCCAGCCCTTCCAGTCCATTTTCGTCTGGCTGTAACCTGTCACAGTTTATGAAGCCAAGCATGTCCACACTGCTGCGGTATCCTGCATCATGGGCTTTTTTCCAGTTTATGCGTGTGCTGCTCCACAGCAGTTCCATCTCGTCACGGCTTAAACCACCATTCATGATAATATGGTGGTGTACCCTGACAGGCTTTGTCCTCTTGTCTTCCAGACCCTCAATAACCATCTGCTGCCCTTCTTCTTCCTCTGGTGTGTATTCCGTTACTAATATCCATTTAAGTTCTTTCCCTGTAACCTTTTTCATCCTGCGTTTTACCCTGTTTAAATAGTTATGTACTGTTTTTTCTGCTTCCATAAGGCTGGAAGGAAGATGTGCATTGCTATATGTAAGGGAGATATGGTAATCGCCACGGCTGAAATTGGTATGTGCCACCTGGAGGAAACGTCTTTTGCTCCTTTTGTCGTTAAGGTTCTGCTGTTTCTGGCAGGTATGCCCTGTTTTCTTCTTCCCTGCCTCTGGGATATTGGTTACAGGTACTATATCTACTTCCATCCATTCCTTCCCACAGTAAATTTTCTTTTCCCTTATAAAGTTTTTCCTTTTATTTTTATACTTTTTCTGTTTCCTGCCTGCCATATGCATATACCCCTTATACTATATGTAAAATTAATTATGTTGATATTAATATTTAATGTTATCATTATTTATATAATAAATATTAATAAAATATTATGGTTATATCTTTTGTTTATTTTTATGGTATATAAATTATATGTAAGAAAAATATTAATGGCTAAGTTGTTAATACCTTATACAAGGTCTTTAAAGCCTTACCTGGCATATTTTTAAAATACCTGTTGATTTTTACATTTACGCATAGTATAATAAGGGTGTTCCAAAACGTAATGGATTAAGCATCTGCATAGTTTCCCTCTATACAGATGCTTTTTCTCTGCTTATTTCTGTTGCATAACCAGGCATATAATAACCGCCACATTCCTTACAGACTGGCATATAACGGCTTGCCAGTGTTACATGCCCGCATTCCAGGCATGTAAGCTTAAGGAACGGCAACGCCGTAGATACCACATTTAGTTCTGGCAGGTACGGCATTTCCAGCCCCTCTTCTGCAATGTGCCTTATGCCATGTATGAAGCCAGGGTTATCAAACAGATTGCCTGTTACTTTCATATCCTCCCTGGATAAATCTTTAACTTCCATAGCTTCCCCTGTTACAATGTCCATTGCCTGCACTTCATCCAGAACAATAAGATAAGATATCCCTTCCGTTTCTTCATAAAGAAGGATGTCATGGATATATATGTCTTTGCCTGCCCTGTCTGTAATGCCTGTATGCCTGCATAACGTAGCTATATCTATTTCATATATATTTGCGCCAGGATAACCGCCTTTATCTATGTAATACCCCCTGGGGCGTGCTTTGCCATTATGGGGGTCTGGCGGCGGCATGTTTGTATATTCCCCGTATATCCAGACAGGACAGGGGGTATTAATGTTCTTTGCCCTTGCTTTTATCATGTAACATCTCCTGTTTCCAGTCTTTATTTTATGTAATGCTATAATCTGCTGGCAATGTCCTTTATTATTGCCAGACCAGAACCAGCTTCAATGTTTACTTTTTTAAAATGTCCGTTTTGGTAAACTATAGTTACATTTTCCTGTTTTTTATCAAGTACAAGGTCTAATATGCCTTCCCCAGCCCTTGTCACAACTAAAAGCTCTTTTAAACGTTTAACAATTTCTTCTTTGTTTTCCATAATGCCTGCTTCCTTTATATAGTTTTTTCTTCATAACATAAACATGTGTCTTCTGGTGAAGGGTGTGTTTTTCCCTTGCGTTTGCCTGCTGGGACACTACAGGCACAATGTCCTGTATACATCTTATAATATGTACCATATTTGTCCCGGCAGTAATACTGGCGGTAATGTTCGCATCCTTCACAATTTTTAGGTTTTGGAGTAGCGGATTTGGTTATGTCCTCTATAATAATTTTCAGGCGTTCGTTTTCAAGTTCCAGTTCTTGTACTTTTTGTGACAACATTGTGTTTCCCTCCTTATTCATGGTAAAATAAAATATTATAATATTTGAACTATTACCACATCCAATTTGAATGTATATACACATAATATCACATCCAAATTGAATGTCAAGACTTTGGAGGTTATTTATGCATAATTTTTCTCAATCCTTAAAACATTACCGACAATTATATGGAGTAACACAAAAACAAATGGCTGAAAAATTAGATATGACACCTAACGCATATCAAAAATATGAACTTGGAACACGTGAACCAAATTTAAACACATTAATACAGATAGCTGATATTTTTAAATTACCACTTGATGATTTAGTTGGCAGAAAGCTGTCTTAATATACGTTGGTGAATATTGAATAAATCTTCTAATTTATCCCATATTTCTATTTTTCCAATCCGTGTACCATATTCTATTTTTTGGTATGCATGTTCCGTAATTCCTAAATATTCTGCTACCTGCTTCTGTGTCATGCCTGCCTTCTGGCGGGCTTCTTTTAAATTCTTACGCATTTTTCTTCCCTTTCCAGCCTTTATATAACCCTGCATTTATTTTCACAGCTTTTCTGTTTCATGTTCTGCCCATTCCATGTAGCTGGCTGTGTCATACTCTAAATTTTTAAGTGTATTTAAAATGTCTTTGGTTTTAGAAGCATCTTTTTCTTTATACATTGCATCCTTGTGCCTTTTTAATGCTTTTAAATCATTTTCCAGCAGTAATTCAAATCCTGATGCGGCAGCATATAACTCATGAAGTGCTTTCATGCATATTTCTCCATCTTATCTTTAATATTCCTTTACTTTTAAATCAACATGTCCAATAACTTTTTTGAAATCTTTTAGCTCTAATCCTGACACAACAAAACCATCCGCCCTGTAATAACCTTTAAAAAAACCATTTGTAATACATGTTATGACGACTTCGCCATGATACCCATTGTCTGTAACCACATCACCAACTTTTATTACTTCTGTAGCTTTATGTATTGCAGGTTTTATAATGTTTTTATATACAGGCACAGAAAAAACTTTTATTATTTGTTCTGCCCCGCCTTTTCTTTTAATGACAAAACCATCATCAAAGTTATGTAATATCCACTTTGCAACAACACAGCCTGCAATGTTAATAAACCTGTTCCTGGCTGATATTATTCTTTTTAATGCTGCCTTTTTCATGTTTCCAATCCTCATCTGGTTAATGCCTCCTTGTGCAAATTATGGATAAACTTCCTGTAATCTTTCCACACCACAGTCAAATATGTTTACCTGCCTGTCCTCCCACATGAACTGCTCTTCTTTGTCATGGATGCCTGTCTGTGTAAGTATGTTCCATTTGTTCCCTATAAGGTTTGGTATTTCTTCCAATTCCAGCAGCCTGTCCCATAATTCCCTGTGGTTATCCCTCAAATACCTTAATTCGTAATCCTTGCAGTTCGGACAGAACCAGCACCCGCCTCTGGGTGCAAAATTATAAACAGGTGAAAGAAGCCCGTATTTTTCACACAATTCTTTTGCCATCTTTTCTGTATATCCATATTTTTCCAGTAAAGATGTCTGGTTTTCTGCTTCTTCTACTCTGTCAAGACGTACAGGCTCGTCAATGGCGATACCTATATACTGGATAAATTCTTCACCATAACTTTTTAAAAACTTTTTTATAGGACTTACTTTGCAAGTTCTGTTTACCTGGCATTTCCCTGGCATTGGGAAGCCAGTTTTTAAACCACTTCCAAAGCGTTTACCCCTTATTGGCTCTCTGTGGAAAATATCCATATAATTTAATTCAGAATGAAGTATCTTTGTTTCGTACCCCCAGCTTTCAAACAATGGAATACACTTATTTTTTATAAAGCCAATATGTTCTGGCAGTTCCCCGCTGATGTTCTGGTCAAACATCACTTCGGAAAATATTATGAGGTCAAGCGGTTCATTGTTTTCATGTGCCAATATGATGCTTGCGGTACTGTCTTTGCCGCCGCTCCAGCTTGCTATATATTTCATACCATCCCCGATTCTTCCAGCCATTCTTCTATACAACCCAGGCATGTATAACAGGCTACAGGTTTACCATCAAAAAATCCCTTTTCATATACAGCCTGTTCCCCTTTGCTTATTTCACGTGCACAGCTTGCGCATATATGTGGCATCCTGCATACTACTATTTTTTTCTTTTTTTGCCAGTGATTTCTTCATTACAGCCATATATTTCAGAATTTAAGTAAAGTTCCTCGTCATATTTCATGTTTCTGGTTCTCCGTTTCTTTTAATGCGCTTTCTGCTTCTTTCTGTGTCAGGAAAATGGTTTTACCAAAATCGTTCTCAAAATATCTGTATAAACACCCTCTGTTTCTGACATATTCAATCAAGTAACACATTTTTCCGCAGACAGAAGGTTTAACCTCTATTTTATTTACTTGCGCTTTTGCAATATGGCTGGCATCTGGATGAACAATATATACCATATCTCCAACTTTACAAGGTAATCTCAAAAGCCTCCCTTGTTCTTCTAAATCCTCATATTCCGCCAGTTTATCAATGCAGGCTGTAGCTTCAAATTGCCCCCTGCAATAGCTTCCTGTAAGTTTGTCTTTTGTTATTCCTTCTGCTCCATGTGCATATCCGCTTATTCTCTTGGTCAGTCTTTCCATATTTACACCTTTCCTCTGTCCATTTCCATTGCTACATAACATCAAATAAATTTACCTGTATATTTGCTGGCTTGAAATTCATCCAGAGCACTTCCTGCTTCCTTGAATGTACCTGTGAATATGATGTATTCCAGGCTTTTGTCCAGCCTGAAAGCATGTCATTATACATATCCGTTTCATAACCGCTTATTATCACAGGCCCTTTATGCTGCAAAAGGATTTTTAAAAGTCCTTCATGGTCTTTGCTGTCCATTTCGCAACGGTATTGTTTGCCATTCCTGGTTTCTAACATATAGGGTGGGTCACAGTATATTAATACATTTGGATAGTTAAAACATTTTATTAATTCTGCTGCTGGCCTGTTTTCAATCTGCACTCCTCTTAATCTTTGTGCCGCCTGCATAATCTTTTCTGGCAGATGGCACCAGTCCTGGGACGCATAGGAGCGTTCCCTTCCTTGTACGTCGTTTTTCCAGCCGACTTTTTCTCCAGAGGTGCGGAAACCATGCCCCATATTAAGCCTTATGTAAAAATTAAGTGCTGCCTCAAATTTGTCTTCTGGTACTTCTGTAAATGCTCTTTCGTATATTTCTCTTGCATATGGTGTCATATAAACCATGCTGGCCAGTTTTACAGGGTCTTCACGTATACATTCAAACAGGTTTACAACATTGTTATCTAAGTCGTTGACCGTTTCGATATGGGAGCGTGGCTTGTTAAAAAGGACTGCACCAGAACCAAAGAAGGGTTCAAGGTAACTGTGATGCTCTGGAAAATAACTTATAATCCATTGTGTAAGTGACCATTTACTTCCTGGATATTTTGCTACTGCTTTCATTTTTATGCATTACCTTTTAAACCAATTTGCAATTCTGCAACCTTTGCTGCTGCCCTATACACATCTGCATAATGGCTAATACCATACGTTTTGTCCACTGTACGCAGAAACTTGTCAAGTGTTCCGCTAAAACACCTGCATTTAACCATAATCTGATTATCTCTGCTTTTGTAAAATGTCGTAAAATCATTCCAGACATCAATTGCACCGATAAGAAGTAAATGGCCAGGCATATAAACTTCTGCATTGTCACAAACTTTTCCTCTTCCATAAACTTCTGCTTTTCCATAAACTTCTGCACCACCATAAACTTCTGCATTGTCACAAACTTTTGCATTGTCATAAACTGTTGCATTGTCATAAACTTTTGCCCTGCCACAAACTATTGCCTTGTCATAAACTTTTGCCCTGCCATAAACTGTTGCATTATCATAAATTTCTGCCTTGTCACAAACAAATGTGTTGCCACAAACTACTGCGTTATCATGGATTCTTGCTTTGTCATAAATTCTTGCATTGTCGCAAATTTTTGCATTGCCATAAACTCTTGCATCACCATAAACCCATGCATCACCTTCTTGGGACAGATTATTTCTGCATTCAATCCATCCGCCAGTATCGCCAGCCTTGACGTCTCCAAAATCTTTTAATGCCCTGATTCTGTTCAGCACAACTTTTCTAAATCCGTCATCCAGTGTCTGTGTTTCTCCTGTCAGTTCGTATTTTTCCACTTTTACTTCATACCTCCTTTTATCATTTACTTACTATATATTTGACAATTGATTTCATATGTTTTTTAACAGTTTTATATATTCCCGGTTTCTGGCGGCTCCATAATCTGATAATACAAAACTGTCACAATATTCTTTTGGTCCTGCTTTATGGCAGGAATCCCCTGTGAACTCATAGCATTCATCACAATAAAAACAATCTTTTTTTACTTCCCCTGGCTGCACCTTGTTCCATAATTCTTCCACGTTATTTACACAACACTGGCATACACAGTTGGCGCATAACGTCACAGGGTTATCAATTATCTGTCCTCCTTTTATTCCCTGGCGGGCAAACACCTGCCAGGGGTTCTGCGTGCGTTTTATATAAAAAATTGTATATATCAAGTGTAGGAAATATAATAAATAAA
>CAJTXH010000122.1 GCA_910580005.1 uncultured Lachnospiraceae bacterium
GTACAGGGCATCTGCACCAGGTGAAGCACCAGCAAGGCGTTCTGGAAATCTGCGCCTGCATTGGAGTGGTGATGTAAAAAGCAGGAACAAGGCAGATGGAGGCACAGAGGTGGTGGCAGAACTGGAAAGTGGCGAGGAATATGCATATTATCTGGAAGAAGGCAAAGGTATGGAAAAAAGACCTTTTGTAGAGGAAATCAAAGAAAAGGCATTGCCAGCAATTGAAAAAATTTATAACAGGCCTTTCACATAATAATGGAGGTGCAGCAAATGGCACTTGTAACTGAAAAACCAGTAAAAGTTTTTGACCTGTCAGAGATAGGCAGGGGATACTTGCTGTGGGGCAGGCATTATACATGGGACAGGGGCAGGGCTGGTTTTGTAACATCAGCAACAGAAGGGCGTCTTGTTGTGCAGTACCATCCTGGCATTGGCAATATAACAAACCATTTTATAATACCTGTACAGGAAGTGGAAGAAGGACAGTGGGAAATAAGGTGGTCTGCTGACCTGTCAGAAATACAGGGGTTTAATGCCAGCCTGGACAGTGGCCAGCAGAAACCAACGGAAGGGGCTGGAAACAATGATACTTGAAGAACTTATATATAAAAGGCTGGCAGGTTCAGAAAAACTGGCAGGGTATCTGGCAGTATATAACGGTGCACCTGCTGTTTTTACCCCTGAACCTCCAGACAGCAGACAGGAAGGCTGGGGAGATAAACAGTACCCAAGGGTAGTTTATAACTTTGACATGCAGGCAAATGAGGAAAGGCACAGCGCAGGGGTACTGGGGGTTTCATTGTTATGCCAGAACACAGCAGACATAATGCCAGAAGCAATAGAGCCTGTTGTAAGGGACTGCCTGCGTGATGTTGTGCTTAAACCATCAGGTGGCATCCCTTACTGTTTTGCGTGGTCAAGGACAGAAGCATTTACAATAGACGGCAAAAAAGGGAATGTGGTAACTGGGAGTGAAGTACGTTTTGACATCCTCCAGTACCCTTCACAGGAAACATCAGACCCTGACCCTGTAATGGCATTAAACAGCTATATTAAAAAGTTATACCCTGGCTGCATAGTCATGGGGCATGACAGGATGGAAGAAATAACGGAGGCATCAGCGGGCCAGCCAGTGATATACTGCCGTCTGGTATCGGCAGAGAAGTCAAGGGAAACAAATACCGTTGCATGGATGGACGCCAGGATTGCTGTCCATATTTTATGCCCGGACAGCAGCATAAGGATAAAAACTGCATCTGGTATTTCTAACAGCCTGTCGCTTGATGGGGAAGTCATTATGCTGGACAATTCCCCTATGCGCATAAACCGTCTCCAGACAGATTATAAATCAGATTACCTGGAGGATGGGCAGGTTTTTATAACAGGGCATTATGGCATTTTAAGATACCATGCGGCAGGGCATTGTTTAAGGGATGCTTTTGTAAATAATAAGAAACAGGAGGGTTTTTATATGGCAGCAGCGCAAAAAAACAACAATGAAGAGAAAGATATTAAAGAAAAAAAGAAATCCAGCAAAGCAGCAGGCAAAGAGCCAGTTTATACAGCCAGTGAACTTGTGTCAGGTGCACTGGCTGTTTTTAATACATCACCGGACATTGTGGCAGCAGCACTCAGGGAGAAAAACATTACAGGATGTACTAAAACAGAAGCAGACAGGATAGTAAAAGAATTTTTAAACAGGAGGGTTTAGGAAACATGGCAGGGATTTTTGTTCTTGGTGAAGAAAAAGTAAGACCAGGCGGGTATTTCCGTATAAAAAAGAATGGTGATGATGCCACTGGGGAAGTGGTCAATGGTGTGACCGCTGTAATATTCCGTTCTGATTTTGGTCCGTTAGGGAAAGCATCTGTCCTGGGCAGGGATGAGGGTTACGAAAGCACTTATGGCACAGGAGGCACGACAGATGCACTGAAAGAAGTTTTCAAAGGCGGCGCAAATACAGTGGTTGCGGTACGCCTTGGTGATGGCGGTTCTGTAGCATCAGCAAGCATTAAGGATGCAGATGATGCAGAAGCTGTCACAATCAGTACAAAACAGCCTGGGTCAAAAGACTTTTCAGTTACAATACGGGAAAAGGTTACAGATGCATCAGTAAAAGAGTGCATTATATACACTGGCACATCTGTATTTGAAAGATATGAATTCCAGGCAGGTGCAGGGGAGGCGGCAGCTCTTGCAGATGCAGTAAATGTATCTTCCAATTTTTTAGCAAAGACAGCAGAAGGCAAAGAAGAAGCATTAGTTGCAGATGTTTCACAGGAGGGCTTCAAAGGCGGGGAAGACCCTGTAATAAAAGTAAATGACTATTCGGCTGCATTTACACTGGCAGAGCCATATATATTCAATACCATATGTGTGGACACAGAAGACACAGCAGTACACTCTCTTCTCTATGCATTTGTAAACCGTATATTTGACAATGGTTCACTGGCACAGGCAGTTATAGCAGAAAAATGTTCAGTGCCGCTGGAAACAAGGCAGAAACGTGCAGCAGCTTACAATGATGAGAAGATGAACTATGTGCTTAATGCACATATAGAAACATCATACGGTGATATTGACGGGTACCAGACGGCGGCAAGGATAGCGGGCATGGTGGGTGCAGTGCCTTCCAGTTCTTCACTTACACATACAGTTGTAACAGAATTTACAGACATCCTTGAACGTCTTACATCTTCACAGATGACAAAGGCGGAAACTATGGGCTGCATTGTATTTTCAATGAATACAAAAGACCAGGTGTGGATAGACAATGCAATCAATACATTAATTACCCCTCCAGATAACAAAGACAGGGGCTGGAAGAAAATCCGCAGGGTAAAGACCAGGTTTGAGCTTTTAAGGCGCTGTAATGAAGTTACAGACAATCTTGTTGGCAAGGTGGACAATGACACAAACGGGCGTCTTACAATTACAGGGCAGCTTATAGACATATGCTACAGGATGGTCAAGGAACAGAAAATTATTTCATATAACGTAACAGAAAACAAAGATTACCCTGCTGACGGGGACTCTGCATGGTTTGATATAGATGTTGTGGACAAGGATTCAGCAGAACACATTTATACATCATTTGGTTTCCAGTTCAGCACAAGAGAAGCATGACAGGCACAGAAAGGATGGTATAGAATATGAGAAATGCACAGGCAGCAGGAGATACAAGGCATGGCAGGACAGGAAAAGACGGGGCATTTTATTCAGATGACGGGGTACTGCTGGCAACAGTGGAATCCTTTACATCAAATGTAACTTTTAATAATGCAAAATATTCTGTACTTGGTGATGCACAGGAACATGAAACAGCAAACACATTCGCTGTAAACCTTACCATGTCACAGGTAGTAGTTGAAGATGATGCTTTTTTTGAAGAAATAATGGATGCGCTGGAAAACCAGACAATGCCATGCTGGAATTTCCAGGGTTCACTTCTTGGCAGGAACGGTTCAGAAGAGCGTGTCACATACTATGAATGTGTGCCATCAGGACAGATAGACATACAGAACATAGCAGTAGGTGATGTAATCAAGCGTAACTGGAACTTTTTTGTAAACAGGCCGCCAAAACTTACAAGCCTGCTTTCAGTTGACAGGTAGATATTTTATAGAAAACGGAGGAATGCAGAATGGCACAGACAGGGACAGGAAAAAAAGGGGTAACTATTGGAATGGGAAATGCAGCAGATGCAGGACCATATGTTAAAGATGAAGTTTTTACAAGTGAAGAAACAACAAACCAGTTGAAAATATCGGAAGAGGATTTTTTACAGGGGCTTATAGATGCTGCATGTTATGCAGATGATGAAAACCAGACAAAAGTAATTGAAATCATACGTCCTGGAAAAGAAAAGGGTGAGAAAAGGCTTATGTTCAGGTTTTCAGTCAAGCCTTTGTCCGAAAGGGAATATAACGAATGCAAGAAAAAGCATACAAAATATGTACGTAACAAAAGCCTTGGCGTGAAGATGCCAGAAGATACAGACAGCGTAAAATACAGGGCAGAGATAATTTACAGGGCAACAGTGCCAGAAGACCGCAAGAAACTCTGGGATAACAAAGAAGCATGGGAGGCACTGAGGGATAAAGGCAAACAGATTTTAAGCGGGCTTGACATGATAGAATACTGTCTTATAGCAGGTGAAAAAGACAGGGTAATTGATGTCATTGACAGCATAAGCGGGTATAGTGACAATTTAGAGGAAGTAGCAGACGGGCTGGAAAATACAATAAAAAACTGATTAAAGCAGGCGGGAAAACATGCCTGCTTCATTTTATATTCCAGAAAACAGGCATTACACCAGATGAATTTTATGCAAAGCCAGAAAATATACAGGCTTTTATGCTTGCCTCTATGACAGTTTACCTAGAAAGCATGGAAGGGGATGGCAGGGATAGCGGCTGAAACTGTAAGGATTGAGATACCAATTGAAACAATAGATGAAACACTGGCAGGTGTGCAGAGTGCCGCAAGAAACCTTGAAAACCTCCGCAAAGCTGCTTTAAAGGCAGGTGATTCAACCGACAAGGCAAGGCAGAGTGTCACAAAGTTTGACAAGGCACAGGAGAAAACACAAAGGGGGCTTGCAGGCTGGGCAAAACATAAATATGCAATACTCCTGGAAGCGAAAGAACGTATTTCACCTGTGCTGTCTGCACTGGGCATAAGGCTTAAAAATATAACAAGCAAAACATGGAAAGTAACACTACGTGCCTTTGACCTGGTTACATCCCCTGTGAGGGGCATTATAAACATTCTTAAAAACCCATTGTTCCAGGCAGGTGCAGTCCTTGGCGTCAGCATAGGTGTTAAAGATACCATAGATACATACAAACACTTTGAATATACAATGTCACAGGTGAAGGCAATAAGCGGTGCAACGGGTGCAGAATTTGACAAGCTAAACGCTAAAGCAAAAGAAATGGGGGCTGCAACAAAATTTACGGCTGCAGAAACGGCAGAAGCCTTTACCTATATGGGCATGGCAGGCTGGAAGCCCCAGGAAATGCTTGATGGCATTGAAGGCATATTAAACCTTGCTGCTGCATCTGGTGAAGAACTTTCAGCAACAAGTGACATTATTACAGATGCACTGTCAGCGTTCCATCTGACAGCAGCAGATTCAGGGCATTTTGCAGACGTGCTTGCACAGGCATCCTCCAATGCCAACACAAATGTAAGCATGATGGGTGAAAGCTTCAAGTACGTGGCATCAGTAGCAGGTGCAATGAAATACAGTGTTGAAGATGTTTCGCTTGCCCTTGGGCTTATGGCAAACTCTGGTGTGAAAAGTTCAATGGCAGGCACAGCACTCAAAACTTCACTTGTCAATATGGCAAAACCGACAGACAATATGGCAGCTGCAATGGATAAATATGGCATAAGCCTTACAGACAAGTCAGGAAAAATGAAAACACTCAGGGGAGTTATGGATAATTTGAGAAAAAGCCTTGGAGGTTTATCAGAAGCAGAACAGACAGCCGCAGCGGGTACAATTTTTGGCAAAGAGGCCATGGCAGGCATGCTTTCTATAATTAATGCATCTGAAAAAGATTATAACAAGCTGGCAAAAGCAGTAAACAATGCAGATGGTGCATCCAAAAAAATGGCAGACACAATGTTAGACAACCTTGAAGGTTCAATTACCCTGTTCCAGAGTGCACTGGATGGTGTAAAACTCTCCCTTGGGGAGAGGTTTTCACCTTACGTACGCAGCATGGCAGACGGGCTTGCAGCAGCAATGCCAGACGTTGAAAAAGCACTGGACAGCCTTATGGACAAGGCAGACACCAGGATAAGCCAGCTTAAAAATAAATTCAAAGATATTTCATTAACAGAAGAGTGGCAGGGGGCAGATTTCCTAGGCAAAGTTTCCATTGCATGGGATGAATTTATCGCCCAGCCGTTTGAGGAATGGTGGGATGGCACAGGAAAAGCACAGATTGCAGGCATAGCAGGGGATTTTGGCAGCCTTCTTGGTTCAGGGCTGCATACAGGCATAATGGCACTGTTAGGATTTGATGTGTCTGGTACACTGGATGAGGGTGCAGCCATAGGGAAATCATTTGCAAAAGGTTTTACAGAAGGCTTTGATTATAAAGAAATCAGCAGCAGACTGTGGGAAGGTTTAGGCAATATAGTTAAAAATGCAGGGAAATTACTGCCAGGTGGCGAAGAAGCAGATTTATCTTCCCTCCTTTCAGCAGCCCTTTTGGCAAAAATGGCAAAACCTGTCATAAGTGCTGGTTCAGGTATTGCAGGTGCAGGCAGGGCACTGTTTACACCGCTTGAATCTGCAGGCGGTGCTTCATTTGCAGGTTCTGTAATAGGTTCTGCAGGTGCAGGGACAGGACTTCTTGGTCTTGGGTCTAAAGCAGCTATAGGTCTTGGCGCAGGAAATCTTGCAGGTGGTGCTTCGCTTAGTGCAGGTGCATTAAGTGCTGTAGGTCTTGGTGGCATAGCAGGTGGCATAGCAGGCGGTGCCAGCTTTTTTAGTGGGGCTAAGGACTGGTATATTGCTGCAACAGAGAAAGAAATAGACCCAGAAAAGAAAATTGCTTATAACGAGTCAGGAAGCTGGAAAATTGGGGGTGTAGCAGGTGGTGCACTGGCAGGTGCAGCCATAGGAAGTGTTGTGCCAGTCCTTGGTACAGCAGTTGGTGGTTTAATTGGTGCAGGTGTTGGTGGTATTGCAGGCTTCATTAAAGGCAACAGTGTCAAAGAAGAATATGAGGAAAAACAAGCTGCTGCAGAAGCAGAAGCAAAATTAGAAGCTGAGAAGATACAAAAAGTATATGATGCTACTGGCAGAAGAATTGAAGATATAAAATTCAAGACAAAAGACCTTAAAAAAGCAATGGATGATACAACAGTTACAACAGAAGAATTTGCATTAATATTCCAGAAAGCAGTTTCAGATAATGTGGCTGGGCATTTTGGTGATGTTTCATTATCACTGGCAGAAATACAGAAAGTGGCATCAGGTATTGTATTTGGCAGACAGACCAGAGGGATAGAAACATTTAATGAAGCATCACAAAAAACTGGTGAAGCACTTGCGTCATTCCAGGCATCCGCCAGGGATTTACAGAAGATGGACTGGGAAATGGGTATTAATACAAAACTGTGTCCTGCTGATAAAGAAAGCTATAAAGAAATGGCAGACAAGTTTGCAGATGAAGCTAAAGAATATTTAAAGAGCCAGCATTATGAAGCCGCCGTTGCAATGGAACTTCTGGCAGGAAAAGACAGTGGCAGTATGACAAAAGGTCTTGACAGAATGTATAGCCAATTGCAGAAAAAGGTTAAAAGATATAGTAAAAAGCTTGATGCTAAAGTAGAAGTTTCAATGGAAGATGGGGTTATTGATATTGATGAGCAAAAGGAAATAACCAGGTTTCAACAAAAGATTTCAAACATAACCCAGAAAGTGGCATCAGCACAGGAGAAAGCTTCTTTTGCCTCAATGAAAATAAAGTACAGTGGTGCTGCTTTGTCACAGGAAAGTTTTGCAGGCATACAGGAAGAGATAAAAAATAATGTGGAATCAATGACGGGAAATTATGACAATGCATTGCAGGTATCTTTATCTAACCTACAGCTCCAGTTTGATGAAGGTGCTGTTGATGAAGACACATATAAAGAACTGTACCAAAAAATTGCAGATGGGTACAACAAACAGATGGAAAGACTTAATGGAAGGGCACTGGATTTCCAACTTGATACTATTGCAGATGCATATAAGAAGGAGCTGGAAAATATACTGCCAGATGTTGAAGGTAGTACATCAGAACGCCTGAAAGAAGCACTGGACAAGGCAATAGCAGTAAAACCAGATGCACAGCAGTGGACACAGGAAGAAATTATAAAGTGGTTCGGCCTTGAAAGCCTTGATACAGTAACACAAGAAGCAGTATCAGGGCTGTTACAGAAGACAGCAGAAACTGTTCCAGACAGTGTGGCAGGTGCACTTAATGAAAATTACCAGCAGACAGTGGCAGAAAATATCCAGCAGATTTTAGACAACCAGGCTTTTAACAGCCAGTTTATGGAAGCAGGTACTTCATATGGACAGTCATTGACAACAGGAGCATCAGACAGTATACTTTCTGGTTCTTCACTTCTAAGGGCATCTGCACAGACATCATTGGATAATGCTTTTGCCAGCCCGTTCAGTGTTACTGCAAATGTAAATGTTACACCAGAATATAAATTAAATGGTTCATTTGCTGCGAATGGTCTTGGTGTCAACGGAAAGAGCATGCAACCAAAGGAAACACTGCCATCAAGACATGCCGCAGGAGGATATGTCGGTGCGCCACAGCTATCATGGCTTGCAGAAGAAGGGTATGGTGAATTTGTAATACCTA
>CAJTXH010000123.1 GCA_910580005.1 uncultured Lachnospiraceae bacterium
TTCCAACTCCTACAGGTTCAACAACTATCTTAACAGCAGTTGTTAAGAAGGATGACGTAACTGTTGAAGGCATTAACGCTGCTATGAAGGCAGCAGCAAATGAGTCATTTGGTTACAACGAAGATGAAATCGTTTCTTCTGATGTTATCGGAATGAGATTTGGTTCTCTCTTTGATGCTACACAGACAATGGTTTCAAAAGTTGCAGATGGCCTCTTTGAAGTACAGGTAGTTTCATGGTATGATAACGAGAATTCTTACACATCACAGATGGTAAGGACAATTAAGTATTTCTCAGAGTTATCATAAGAAAGGCTTTCTAGTAAAGTTTTTTCTTAAGTATAATTTATCTGGATTATGCTTCATGCACGGGTCCGGTCTTTTAGTGGACCGGACCCGTTTTCCAGTTAAACCAGCCAGTCTGCAGGCAATATGGGACAGGCATTTTCTGGTGTTTATAGCGGCATAACCGCTATATCTGGAAGTATGACAAAACAGGAAAGGAAAATTTGGTGCTTAAAGGGTGAAAGAAAGATAGAAGAAAGGATAAAAAATGCAAACAAATATCTTTCACCCTTGTGTTTGCGCCTCAAATGAAAATACAAGCATTTTCACTTGAGGCTTGGTACAAATTATGTTAAATAAGAAATCAGTTGATGATATCAACGTAAAGGGCAAGAAAGTTTTAGTAAGGTGTGATTTTAATGTGCCATTACAGGATGGAAAGATTACAGATGAAAACCGTCTTGTAGCAGCACTTCCAACAATTAAGAAATTAATAGCAGACGGCGGCAAGGTTATACTCTGTTCACATCTTGGCAAGCCAAAGGGAGAGCCAAAGCCTGAACTTTCACTTGCACCAGTTGCAAAGAGAATGTCAGAACTTTTAGGACAGGAAGTTAAATTTGCAGCAGATGACAATGTTGTGGGTGACAACGCAAAGGCTGCTGTTGATGCTATGGCTGAAGGTGATGTAGTGCTTCTTGAGAACACACGTTACAGGGCAGAAGAAACAAAGAACGGGGAAGCTTTCTCAAAAGAACTTGCTTCACTTTGTGATGTATTTGTAAATGATGCATTTGGTACAGCACACAGGGCACATTGCTCAAATGTTGGTGTTACAAAGTTTGTTGATGGTGACTGTGTAGTAGGTTATCTTATGCAGAAGGAAATTGATTTCCTTGGCAATGCAGTAAATAACCCTGTAAGGCCTTTTGTAGCTATTCTTGGCGGTGCTAAAGTTTCTTCAAAGATTTCTGTAATAAATAACCTTCTTGACAAGGTAGATACACTTATTATTGGTGGCGGAATGGCATATACATTTATGGCTGCACATGGTGAGGAAGTTGGAAAGTCACTTCTTGAGGAAGACTATAAGCAGTATGCACTTGATATGGAGAAGAAAGCAGAAGAGAAAGGCGTTAAGCTTCTTATCCCTGTTGATACAGTTGCTGCAGATGATTTCTCAAATGATGCTAATTTCAAGACTGTAGGCCGTGGTGAAATTCCTGCTGATATGGAAGGCCTTGATATCGGTGAAGAGTCATCAAAGCTTTTTGCAGATGCTATCAATGGTGCTAAGACAGTAGTATGGAACGGACCTATGGGATGCTTTGAGATGCCAAACTTTGCTAAAGGTACAGTTGAAGTAGCTAAGGCAATGGCAGACCTTGAAGGCGCTACAACCATTATTGGCGGTGGTGACAGTGCTGCTGCTGTAAACCAGTTAGGTTTTGGTGACAAGATGACACATATTTCCACAGGCGGCGGTGCTTCCCTTGAATTTTTAGAGGGCAAAGAGCTTCCAGGCGTAGCTGCTGCTGATGATAAATAATAAATTTTATTGTGTGCCAGGGCACATGGAAAGAGGTTTAAAATGGCAAGGAAAAGAATTATTGCAGGCAACTGGAAAATGAACAAAACACCTAGTGAAGCAGTTGCTTTAGTTAATGAATTAAAGGATTTAGTAAAAAATGATTCTGTTGATGTAGTATACTGTGTACCTGCTGTTGACATTGTACCTGTTGTTGAAGCTGTAAAAGGCACAAATGTAGAAACCGGCGCTGAAAATATGTACTTTGAAGAGAGCGGTGCATATACAGGTGAAGTTTCAGCAGCGATGCTTGTAGATGCAGGTGTTAAATATGTTATTATTGGACATTCAGAACGCCGTGACTATTTCAAAGAGGATGACTGCCTCTTAAATAAAAAAGTTAAAAAGGCATTTGAAGCAGGGCTTACACCAATTCTTTGCTGTGGCGAGTCATTAGAGCAGAGGGAACTTGGCGTAACTATGGACTGGATACGTTTACAGATTAAGTCGGACCTTTCTGGAATAACAGCAGACCAGGTTAAAAAGCTTGTTATAGCATATGAGCCAATCTGGGCTATAGGCACAGGCAAGACAGCTACAGCAGACCAGGCACAGGAAGTGTGCAAAGGGATACGTGACCTTATTGCTGAAATTTATGACGAAGAAACAGCAGAAGCAGTACGCATCCAGTATGGCGGTTCAATGAATGCAGGCAATGCAAAAGAATTACTTGCAAAACCTGATATTGATGGCGGGCTTATCGGCGGTGCTTCACTTAAAAAGGATTTTGGCGATATTGTGAATGCTTAAAGCTAGGATTTTTGCAAAAATCTGATACTTCATAAGTGTGGTAAAATGGGGGTATCAAGGGAAGTGAGTTCCTTTGATATCCCTTTTTGGTGTCTTAGGGATTGACGGAATTATCATAAATATATATCATAATATCATAAATATTTGCAGAACACATTTTCAAGGAATTTCATATTTTTAATACACTTTTTGATAGGACTATGATTTAGGAGAAAAGATGTAACAGTTCAGCCTTCCATAAAATGCGAGGATTTTTGACATGTTTTTAGTCAAAAATATGAGTTTTATGGTGCTATTTTGCACATTTTTTGTGCAAAATGTGTACATAACCAGTGCTGAAAGCACTGCTATGTTACTATGAAGCCGTAAGGCTGAATAGTAACGAAAGGATAGAAGAAACAGTGGGAAACAGTTGATTTTCTTGTGGAAATGTGGGAGGATGATAAAAGAGTTTTTTGTTTTTGGAATAGTGCAAGGCAATAATTTTTTATAAAGTATTAAAATTGAATTCTGCATGGACAATAAACTTCATGAAATCTATAAAAGTAAAGATTGCTGGAATTTTTATTTATATTTTTGGATTGTAAGACTTAATAGTTTCATTAGTTAACGGAATATATTATATATTTATAGAAAAAGAATAGTACAATTCCATTAGATTCTATATAAGGTGGTGGCTGGAATGATATATCTTTATACAAATAAGCAAGATTCTAATAATTGTATCTTACAAAATGACTGGTATTTTAATTTATATACAAGTAATGAAAGTTTTACAAAAGAAGACAAAGAACTTATCTGGCAGATTGACCATGCAAAACTGGGCGAAGATAAGCACATAGAAACAAAATATGGGCTTGGTACGGTAAGGAATCTTTCAAGTGGGTGTAAAACCCTGCTTAATGTAATAAAAAACCCTGGGAAAGTAGTAAATGCAGATGAATGTGGACAGAATGTGCTTGATATTCTTTTTTTCGATGGAAGGTATTTCTTTATATATGACAAGACCAGAACGTATCCATATAAAAGAAGATGTAGAAATTTGTTTTAATAATGCTGATGTAGTGACTGGAAGTAAAGGCTATGAGTATTGGTGGTCAAAAGAATATAAGAGGAGAGGTTTAGATGATTTATAATACCATAGAGTTTGAGGCAGCCCCATTTTGTTATTTTCTGGAATTTGCTGACCGGATTACCCTGGTAAGGGGAGACAGTGCTACAGGAAAGACTTACCTTTACAATATGCTTGAGGATTTGAGACTGCTGGAAGAGTACCAGGCAATAAAATTATTTAATTATAAGTCAGAAGAGTTCCATGAAAATTTGAAGAAATGCAGGAACAGGTTTGTTGTGGTTGATAATGCAGATTTGATTTTGGATAATGAGGACAAAAGGTTTATCAATTTTGATTCCAGTAACCAGTATATGTTGTTTGCAAGGAATTGCGATGGCTTAAATTTATCGGCTGGAAGCTTTATGCTGCTTAATGAGAATGATTACAAAGTGTCGCTTAAAAGGGAGCTGGTGACTGCATGAAATATATCTGGACAGAAGATACAGGAGCAGGGTTCCATTTCTGGGAACTTGCAAATGAACATCTTTTTCATGGTGGATTTGTTGTTGAAAGCAAAGGGAGTAACCAGGGGATTTTGGATGCAGCCAGGGAACTTGTGCCAAATGATGGGGACAAGTATTATCTTGCATTTGACATTGTTTATGACAATATGGATGTCATAAATAAATATCTGGAGCTTAGGGAACTGGCAGCAGTGTACCCAGAACAAATTGTGATTCTGGATATGGTTTGTTTTAAGTATCTTATTTTAAGTTTTAGTAAGCCGGTAGAATGGACAGGTACAGGAAAGAAAGACAAGATTGCTATGAGGGAAATGATTTTGCCTGCGGTTACAGGCCATAAGATTGATATTTCCATGATTGAGGACAGGAAAACGATGGAGTATCTTATGGGATTTAAAAGATATTCAACAGAAAAAGTAATTAAGGCAATCACATATGAATTGACAGAAAATGATGAATGGAGTGTGAAGGGAAGACAGATGGGAAATTGCTGGCATCAGAACTGTTGTGTGAAACAGAACGGTGAAAAAACAGTCTGTGGTATTCAGATGGGAATGGCTGGTGTAAGTAAACTTGCAAGATTATTTGCTGATTTAGAAATATTAAAAATTATGGAAATAATACTATCTGACTAGTTTAATAACTATATTCAGGTGGCAGGTTAAATCAATGCTTGCCAGCTACATTAATGGAGGCAGAAATGGATAAGTTAGACTTTGCGAATCCGTCATATAACAGGGATACAGGTAAAGCAGTCTGGAGTATGCTGTATTTTGGCAGATATCCACAGACTGAAGTAAAAGGAGATGCACTTGTTCCTGCTATTACAGATGCGGAATATGATATAAATGGTGATACATATATATCAGGTATGAAATATAGAAGAATAAGCAGGGAAAATATAGAAAATAATGAATGTTTTGGAAATAACACATTCCGTTATTTCAGATGGGAAAAGATAAAATGGCGTGTATTGTGGAATGATGGTGAAACTCTCTTTGTTATGGCGGACAAAGGAATTGACTGTAAGGCATATAATAATGAAAATATATCAATTACATGGGAAGAGTGTACATTGCGCCAGTGGCTTGCAAATGATTTCTATAATATGGCATTTAACAGCAGTGAGCAGGACGCAATTATAACATATAAAGTAAACAACCAGGGAACTCCCAGGTATATTAAAGGAAATGGAAGGGATACAGAAGATAAGATATATATTTTATCTATACATGAAATAAGAAATTCGGATTATGGTTTATGGGACAAAGAAATAGACTGGGAACATAAAAATGATAAAAAAGCCAACAGAAGAATAAAGCCAACTGGTTATGCCCATGCACGTGGTGCAAGTCTTGGAAATGTAATAGGTGGTTACAAGGAAAACTGTAAATGGTGGCTGCGTTCTGCAAGTTCGTATACAAATTATGGTGCAGAAGTTGCCTGGGACGGCAGTATTTTTAAGACTGGATACCATACCCGGATTTTTTGCAGCGCAGTTGTGCCAGTAATGCATATCAGCATTAAAGACCTGGAACACCTTCCCAATACGCTTTAGTACAAGGAGGATAATAATGCAGACAGATAAAATAACAGGAACCAGAAACCATTATATTGACAATTTGCGGAGCATTTCAATACTTCTTTTATTCCCAGTACATACATTTATGATATGGAATAATTTTGGTTCTGGTTTTTATATATGGTTAGGGGAGAGTAAAATATACAGCACATTAATTGTATTAATAAACCCCTGGTTTATGCCACTGCTTTTTTTGCTAGCTGGTATAAGTGCAAAGCTTTCATTAGAAAAAAGAACTGTTAAAGAATTTATAAAACAACGTATAAATAAGCTTTTAATACCTTTTGTATCTGGCATGGTTTTTCTAGTTCCAATACAGACATTGTATGCAAGAAAATTTTTTTACAATTACAAAGGAGGGTTTATAGAAAACTGGTGTTATTTTTTTACACATTTCACAGATTTAAGTGGTTATGATGGTGCATTTACACCAGGACATTTGTGGTTTATATTATATTTATTTATAATCTCAATGCTTTCATTAATTATATTCCATTATTTGCCATATAAAAAAACTGTGATGTTAACAGGAAAATTGCATATATCATGTATAATGTCTTTATTTATTCCGATATGTCTTATGTATTATATTGGCAACTTTGGAGGTTTCAGCATTGGAAAAAGCCTTGCATTTTATCTGGCAGGTTATTATATTATAAGCAATAAAGCTGTTATGGAAAACGTAGAAAGAAACATAAAATGGATAACATTGCTTTGCATAATGGCAACACTGGCATCAGCAATATTATATTATAAATATTCATTCTATGGGGATTTATGGGTAAGTTATATTGGCTGGAATACAATACTTGTATTGCTGGTATATGGAAAAAGATTTTTAAATAAAAAAACAAAATTTATGGAATTTGCCAGACATGCATCATACCCGGTTTATATACTGCACCAGTCTATACTTGTAGCACTGGCATATTATATTGTAAGGTTATGTAACAATATAGCAGTACAGGCAGTATTAACCTGTATTGGAAGTTTGCTGCTAACAATAATGGCATATTATATATTAAGAAAAATACCTGTTGTTAGAAAAATAACTGGCTGACAGCTTTATATTTTTCTATACTTATGTTATAATTTAATAAATTAAAAGCGGTGAAAGGCGGCGGAGTGGAGATTATTATGGATATTTTAAAGAATTAATATCTTATGGCAGGCATAGATGAGGATGTATATAATTTTTGTAATAATATACATTCAGGTTTAAAAGAAAGGTTTGAGGAGATAGACCAGGTTGCAGAGTATAACCAGATGAAGGTGCTTCTTGCTTTACGTAAACACAGGACAAGTGCTGCCTGTTTTGAGTCTTCTACAGGCTATGGTTATGATGATATTGGAAGGGAAACCTTAGAGGCTGTATATGCAGACTCCATTTCTTTCTTTTTCCAATGAAATTACATTTCCCATAACATCCTCCTCTCTTTAGTGAAAACAGCCAGATGTTTATTAATAAAGGTTGTTTTGATATTTGTCCTACTTTTTTGTTTTATATTATAAAAGAAAGGATTTCTGGTTAAATTTCAGGGAAAATACATGCGAGGGGTTGATTTTTTATGTTTTGGGAATTTTAACTGCACTGGTTGTATATCAGGGCATATCCTGTATATAGTTCATCAGGTCATCATAGCCTGGGATTTTTGTCAGAGAAGACATATTTATTGCATTCTATAACAAATAAATTCCGATGAAAACATTCATTGACTTTATTCAAATTATGTCATATAATTTTTTTTGGAAGTAACAGATTGAAAAGTCATTCTAAACCAGCAAAAAACGTAGAAATAGCATTTTTTATTACTATTTGATCCGCTAGATGTGGCATGGGGGATTACTATGGGAAAAAGACAGGAATCTGCATTGGAAACAAAGAAAAAAATCATCGTTGCCATGAGGTCACTGTTGGATGAAAAGAGTGCAGACCAGATTGGCATTGAAGATATTACCACAAGAGCAGGAGTGGCGAAGGGGAGCTTTTATACTTATTTCAAACGGAAAGAAGATGTTATTTCTGTAGTTGCTCTTGAATGTTATGACGGAATGAAAGGAAGTGCCGGGCAGTCTGCGGGGGATGTGCATCAGCAGCTTAGCAGCTATCTGATGGATTCTGCCCGGATTATTGATAAAAATACACTGCAGATTGCACAGAACTGGATGAAAAGCGTGGTTGCGCCGATTGACGGGGAACATGACGGAGCGGTAAAGTATCATTTTGATTGTGATAACATAAAGGAAATCTTGGAGCAGGCAGTCCTCGCCGGAGAATTAGGGGAAGATACGCCTGTGGAGATAATGGCGGAGCAGTTTGTGAATTATGAATTTGGCACTGTGGCAGCATGGTGCATTACGGGAGGAAAAACAGATCTTATAGGGAGCATGGACCGTTTTTGCAGATGTGGATTAAAAGAAATGCTACAGCCATACAAA
>CAJTXH010000124.1 GCA_910580005.1 uncultured Lachnospiraceae bacterium
TGCAGACGGAAGATACAGGAATATTATTTATGTAACAGCAAGTAAAAAATATATATTGTAACTAAAAGCCACCGTAGCGGAAGCGTGCCCCTGTACGGAATATTCTGGCTCTGGCACGGAAACCGTCCGTTTTTACACAAACACAGGATGACTGGAAATTTATGAAACGGACGTGGTATTTTTATGGATAAAATTGAAATTTTATCCTTTTTGTGTTAAAATAATGTCTTGTAATAGTTGTTTCAACACAAAGTATATTAAAACACAAGGAGGCAAAAACGTGAAAAAACAAATTATGGCGCTGGCATGTGCTTTAATGCTGGTTGTTAGTGGTACTGTACCTGCTAATGCCGCCGCCAAGGCAAAACCAGTAGAACTCTCAAAAACCAGTATAAAACTTAAAGTTGGTGCTTCAAAAGCTATCAAAGTAAAAAAGGCTGCTAAAGTCACCATTAAAAAGAAAACTTTTACTTCTTCTGACAGTAAGGTAGCTGCTGTTACACAAGAAGGCAAGGTAACAGCAAAAAAGAAAGGTAAGGCTGTAATAAAGGTTGAAGTTAATTACAAAAATGGTAAAAAGGACACGATAAAGACATTAAAATGCAAAGTAACTGTAACTGGCGGAACTGCTATTAAAAATGATAAAGATGCATTGAAACAGCTTATTGCAAAACAAAGAAAATCAGGGGCGACAGTCAGTGAAGATTTAAATAACGATGACGAATATGAATGGGATGACAATGGAAATTTAACCTATATCCAGTGGTCAGGCTGTTCACTTAGTGGAGATATCTCATTTTCCAGTTTTAAAAAGTTAAAAGGCTTAAGATGTAATTCTAATAAACTGACAAGTCTTGATGTCAGCAAGAATGCAGTATTGGAAAGTTTAAGTTGTAGTTCTAATAATCTGACAAGCCTGGATATCAGCAAGAATACAGCTTTGATAAGTTTAAGTTGTAGTTCTAATAAACTAGCAAGCCTGGATATCAGCAAGAATACAGCTTTAGAAACTTTGTATTGTGATGAAAATAATCTGACAAGCCTGGATGTCAGCAATAATACAGTTTTGGAAGATTTGGAACGGGATAGTAATGTTAAAGTTACAAAAACATACAAGCCAGGAACACTTAACCAGGCTGATATAGATGCGTTAAAAAAGATTATTGCAGAGCAAAAAGCACTTGGAGCAACACTTAGTGATGACTTTGATGATTATAAATATGAATGGGGCAAGTATGAATGGGATGAAGATGGAAATTTAACCTATATCAATTGGAGAAACTGTTCCCTTAGTGGCGCAATTTCATTTTCTGGATTTAAAAATTTAAAGAGGTTATACTGCAATTCCAACAACCTGACAAGCCTGTACGTCAGCGATAATACATCTTTGACATATTTAAATTGTAATTCCAACAGCCTGGCAAGCCTGGATGTCAGCGATAATACATCTTTGACATATTTAAGCTGTAGTACCAATAAATTAACAAACCTGGATATCAGCAAGAATACGGCTTTAGAAACTTTGTATTGTGATGAAAATAATCTGGCAAGCCTGGATGTCAGCAATAATACAGTTTTGGAAGATTTGGAACGGGATAGTAATGTTAAAGTTACAAAAACATACAAGCCAGGAACACTTAACCAGGCTGATATAAACGCATTAAAACAGATTATTGCAGAGCAAAAAGCACTTGGAGCAACGCTTAGTGATGATTTTAATGATTATAAATATGAATGGGGCAAATATGAATGGGATGAAGATGGAAATTTGACCTATATCAATTGGAGAAGCTGTTCCCTTAGTGGCGCAATTTCATTTTCTGGATTTAAAAACTTAAAGAGGTTATACTGCAATTCCAACAACCTTACAAGCCTTGATGTCAGCAATATTACATCTTTGACATATTTAAATTGTAATTCCAACAGCCTGGCAAGCCTTGATGTCAGCAATACTACATCTTTGACGTATTTAAGTTGTAGTAATAATAAATTAACAAACCTGGATGTTAGCAAGAATACAGCTTTAGAAACTTTGTATTGTGATGAAAATAATCTGGCAAGCCTTGATGTCAGCAAGAACACAGCTTTGGAAGATTTAGAATGTGATAGTGGAGTTGCAATAACAAGGGCATCGAAGTAACGGTAAAGAAGCAAATTATATTCAAGAAGTGGGTTTGCTAAGTAAAGTGTGTAAGTTTTTTAATGGTGGTCATATATAAGACCACCATTTTTGTATGCAGTTTTTTTATCAAGATAAAACAATACAGGATTACTGTTTATACAGTTTTATATATTGCTTTTATGGTTTAGTCATACACATATGCCAACTATTAATTTTTGATTAAAAATATAAATAATAAATAAAAAATATTTTTTCGTCCTGCCAGTAAATTTTAGATATAGATTATATTATTTTAACTATATACAGCTTATATTATTTGACATTTAAAAGAATAATGTGTAATTTATTTATGTGACAATTTTAAGGCAAAAGTGTATATTTTTAGTACACAGGAATGGAGAGGATTTATGCCAAAGTTTAGTGTAAAAAAACCATTTGTGGTACTTGTAGCAGTTTTAATGGTACTTGTACTTGGTGTGGTAAGTTTTACAAGGATGACGACAGATTTTCTGCCGAATATGAATTTGCCGTATATGATGATTGTAACCACATATCCAGGTGCGTCACCTGAAAAGGTGCAGAAAGATATTACAGAACTGGTGGAAAGTGGTACAGGCACGGTCAACGGCGTAAAAAATGTAACAAGCCAGTCAATGGAAAATGCAAGTATGGTTACGCTTGAATTTGAAGATGATACAAATATGGATGCCGCAATGGTAAAAGTTTCATCAGCGGTAAACCAGCTTGAACTTCCTGATACGGCAGGCAATCCTATGATAATGGAAATATCAATGGATATGATGGCTACAATGATTGTGAGTGTTGACTATGAAGGAAAAGACAAAATTGAGCTTTCAAAATTTGTAGAAGATGTTGTAGTGCCAGAAATACAGAGACAGGATGGTGTTGCAAGTGTTTCAGAATCAGGGAGTGTTGTGAAATCTATAGAGGTTGTGCTTAACCAGGAAAAGATTGACAGCATTAATGAGGAAGTGCTTGCCAAAACGGATAAAACCCTTGCTAAGGCTAAAAAAGAAATTGATGATGCAAGGAAAAAACTTGATAATGGTAAGAAAGAACTTGAAAGCAAGAAAGATACCCTGAAAGAACAGCAGGATAAACAGTCAGCAGAGCTTGCAAAGTTCAGCAAACTTATGAATGAGGCGGTTGCCACAAAAACTGCATATACTTCACAGCTTACAAGCCTAAAGGCAAGCCAGACAGCATTAAAAACTGAAAAAAAGGCATATAAAGACAATGGTGTGGTTAAATCATATAACCAGATGAATGATATGATTAAGGCTTTAAGGGAAGCTTTGCAGGAGGGTGGTGAAGCTTATAAGAAAATTTATGACGCAGTATATAAACAAATCCTTGTTACAATGGCACAAGGTGCATTGGATGCTGCAGGCATAGAAATGGAAGTTACTATAGAAAATATTGACCAGATTATGGAGCAGTATATGGGACAGCTTGGAGGTGCTGCTGATGAATATTTGAAACAGGCAGATGGGCAGGCAAAAAAGGTTGCAGGTGAACAGGCGGCTGCGCAGCTTAAAATGCTTCCGAAAAGTGTTAAGGATGCAATAGATAATCCAGATAAATTAAAAGCATTACAGGATTTAATGAAGGCGCAAGGGCAGGATGAAGCCGCTAAAAACCTTACGAAGAAAAATCTTTCAATGCTTTATGATATTGTGGAAACAAGGATACCGCAGATTGATGTTGCACTTGCTAACCTGAAAACAGAGATTGCGGCTGCAAAGGCTATTGTAAAAGAAGTTACAAAATCAATAGCAGAGGCAGAGAGGAAGTATGAAGAGGTGGAATCTGGAAAGATTACTGCTGCTGCAGCATTTGGTTCTGCCAATGCCCAGATTTCAAGTGCAGAAGCAACACTTAAAAATAGTGAAACAGAATTAAAAAATGCACAGAAGTCATTTAAGGAGTCCAAAAAGCAGGCACTTGAAAGTGCAAACCTTGATGCACTTCTCACGATGGAACAGCTTTCTAACATATTAACTGCGGAAAACTTTTCAATGCCAGCAGGCTATATAAATGAGGATGAAACACAGTATCTTATTAAAGTTGGTGACGAATATAACAGCATTGATGAAATGAAAAATGCTGTACTATGCAATATTGATGATATTGGCGATATAAAACTTTCTGATGTTGCAGATATTAATATAGTAGATAATTCTGCTGATTCATATGGAAAAGTTAATGGCAATGATGCTGTGCTTTTAAGTATTTCAAAGTCAAGTACAGCAGGTACTTCTGATGTATCAGATGATTGTAATGATTCGTTTAAAAGACTTGAAGAAGAAAATAAAGGTTTAAGGTTTACAAACCTTATGGACCAGGGCGACTATATAAGGCTTATAATAGATTCAGTATTATCGAACCTTTTATGGGGTGCGCTGCTCGCAATAATTGTACTCTTTATTTTCCTGAAAGATATACGGCCTACATTTGTAGTGGCATTTAGTATACCTTTAAGTGTATTGTTTGCAATAGTGCTTATGTACTTTACAGATATTACATTAAATATTATATCACTTTCAGGCCTTGCGCTTGGTGTTGGCATGCTTGTAGATAATTCAATCGTGGTTGTTGAAAATATTTACAGGTTAAGGAGCAAAGGTGTTGGTGCGGCACGTGCTGCTGTAATGGGGGCAAACCAGGTGGCAGGAGCTATTTTCTCATCAACACTTACAACAATATGCGTATTCCTTCCAATAGTGTTTACAGATGGGATTACCAGGCAGATAATGCAGGATATGTGCCTTACAATAGCATATAGTTTATGTGCCAGCCTTGTAGTTGCACTTACGGTTGTGCCAAGTATGGGAGCAACTGTCCTTAAAAAAGCAAGCACAAAAAAACACCGCTGGTTTGATGCTGTTGTTAATGTGTATGAGAAAGCAGCACGTTTCTGCATAAGGTATAAAATAGTACCTTTAGCATTTGCAATAGTCCTTCTTATATTTTCAGTAAACAAGGTGTTTAAAATGGGTATTGTATTTGTTCCTGAAATGGGAAGTGAGCAGATGTCAATAACATACACTGCACCAGATGATACATCAACAGAAGAGGACTATAAGCTTTCAGATGATATAGCAGCAGAGATAAGGAAAATAAAAGGTGTAAAAACCATAGGTACAATGCTGGGCAGTGCTACTTCTGTAATGGGCTCAGCAAGTACGGACACAAAGTCATATTCTGCGATGATTTTGCTCAAAGAGGAATATGCTAACCAGAACAAGGAAATTGCTGCCCGGATAGAGAAAATATTGGAAGATAAAAAGCTTGATGACTATTCTGTTTCGGAGTCAAATATGGATATGTCGAGCATGATGGGAAGAGGGCTTGAGGTTGATATTTATGGAAATGACCTGGATAAACTTGTCAAAATAAGCGAAGATGTCAAGAAGATGGCAGAAAGCATTGATGGTTTTGAAGAAGTTTCAAATGGCCAGGAAAAGGCAGACAAAGAGCTTGTTGTACAGGTAAATAAGAAAAAAGCAATGAGGCTTGGCCTGACTGTAGCACAGGTGTATACAGAACTTGCATCTGGGCTGGCAACAGATAAGGACTCTACAAGCATTAATGTTGATGAAGAAAAATATGATGTAAAGATAGTTGATGAAAGGGAAGAACTCAATACCAAAAATATAATGGATTATGAGTTTGAAACCACAAAGACTAATGATAAAGGTGAAACAAAAAAGGAAAAGCATAAGCTTAAAGAATTTGCAGAGTTAAAAGAAGGTACATCAATAGCAGCAATCAGAAGGGAAAATATTGTTAATTACATAGCAGTAACTGCTTCAGCAAAAGAAGGTTATAATACAACGCTTCTAAGCAGGGATTTGGAGAAATTGGTTGATAAATATGATACACCTGATGGCTATGAAATAAAGATTGCTGGTGAAAGTGAAACAAATAATGAAATGGTAACAAGTATGCTTACAATGATAGGGCTTGCAATTATATTTATTTATCTTGTGATGGTAGCACAGTTTGGAAGCCTTTTATCACCATTTATAATATTGCTTACAATACCGCTTGCATTTACTGGAGGTCTTGTTGCACTTCTTATAACAGGTGAAGAAATTTCTGTAATGGCGCTTATGGGATTTCTTGTACTTTCAGGTGTTGTAGTTAATAATGGTATTGTGTTTGTAGATTATGCCAATAAACTGCGCCTGGACGGAATGGACAAAAAGGAAGCGCTTATTGAAACAGGAAAGACACGTATGCGTCCTATAATGATGACAGCACTTACAACAATCCTTGCAATGTCCATAATGGCAGCAAGCCAGGACAGCACTGCTGCAATGAGCAGGGGAATGGCAATTGTTACAATTGGCGGTCTTGTATATGCAACATTTATGACATTATTTATAGTTCCTGTATTATATGATATTTTTTATAGGAAAAAACTAAAGAAAGTAGATTTAGGTGATGAAGATACATTAAATGAAGTTGATGATATTATATAGTCTTTGGGCAAAATCTGCTTAATTTATAGCCTGCCAGTTCCAGACAGTTTATGGAACTGGCAGGCTGTATTTTTTAACCTTACTAATAGCTTTACTGTTCAAGCTGTTTTCCAAGGAAATTTGCTGCTGTTGCTGTAAGTTTCTTTTCAGTTTCGCCAAACTGTGCCTTGCCTTCTTTTGACAGAAGGACTACAGCACCGATTGCGTCACCTTCACATATAATAGGGCTTATAGCCTCAAAAGAAAAGTGCTCTTCTTCATTTGCAATAGTTTTATAATTTTTTTCGCCACCTGATGCAATTAAGCTCTGCCTGTCATCAATAACCTGTTCAAGTTCTTTGCTGACAGGTTTCTGTAACAAGTCTTTTTTTGCCCCACCTGATGCAGCGATTACTATATCCCTGTCAGCTATTGCTACAATATGGCCTGTAGTTTGTGACAGAGCTTCTGCGTACTGTTTTGCAAATTCTCCCAAATCTCCCATCATAGAATATTTCTTTAAAACAATCTGGCCTTCACGGTCTGTATATATTTCGAGAGGGTCTCCCTCACGGATTCTTAAAGTCCTTCTGATTTCTTTTGGGATTACCACCCGTCCCAAATCATCTATTCTTCTCACAATTCCAGTTGCTTTCATATATTTAATTATCCTCCATTTCTGTTAAACTACAGGCAGTTGCAATTATGCAATATTATATATACCTGTAGTTATTTTTCATAATTGTTTATGGAGTTATTATGTGGAAAGACTAAATTTTTATACATTAATTATTATATATGTTATACAGATTAAAGCATTATAAACAAATAAGAAGCTTTTAACAAGAAGCATAATGTTAAAATGTACTATATTTTGAAAATTATAGCAGAATTATTATATTTTAATTGCAGATATATGGGCAGGGGCTTATATTATTTACAATAAATTTAAGGAATCTTTAAGGAATACAATCCGTTTTTTGTGATATATTATTCTAAAATATGTTTAAAAGCAGAAGGATAGTTATCTGTTAATTTTATATTGCAGGGGGGAGTATTTTTAGGTAAGATGAAAGATTTTAAGGTTTCAAGGCGTTCAGTAGTGTGGATTTGTATAATATGTGTATTAATATTTTTAATCAGTTTTGTTGCGGCAGAAAATATTTCACCAAGATATAAGAATACATATTCTATAGAAACATCAAAGCTTCATATGTATAAATAAGTATCTGGTGATATAAGCAGATTTGTGCCAGGCAGCGCACAGGCACAAGTATCGTGAAAACGTAACCACCTGCTATGTTATTATTCAGGCTTACAGCTTCATAGTAACATAACCAGTGCTTCCAGCACTGGTTATATACAAATTACACAAGTTTCTTTCCGCAGTTAGGACAAAAATTGCTTCCAGCTGTTTTCTGCCCACAGTCCGGGCAGAAATTAGGTGCGCCTGTACCTGGTGTATCTGGTTGTGTCTGCTGTGCACCCGTGTTTACCTGGCTCA
>CAJTXH010000125.1 GCA_910580005.1 uncultured Lachnospiraceae bacterium
AATGGTCTTTCTTCTTAAATGACCGCAGCCGTATCACTTACAACGAACTGTGCCGAAAATGCCAGCACCAATGTAGACAGAGTTTCCGGGCGGTTGTGGTTGACTGCCCCAAGTATCTTTCCAAGCGTTCCAAGAAAAAGGACAGGGCTGCCGGAAACGGCAAAATCCCTTAGGAACTAAGAGCGCACTTCTATACAGGTCTTTCAGACCCGTATCGTGCGTCCTGCGGAGCTGCTTCCCTGACCGCCAGATTTTGCAGTCAGAGGAAGTCTGCGTTCGCTTCGCTCCGGCAAGGTGGCTACACTCCCTTGCGCCGCTAAAGCGGCTATCCCCTGTGTACTTTGTGCCTGCATCAACCCGTATCGGCTTGTCACAGCCGCAAAGTCTGATGAAACGATAACGACACACTGACCGTCTGCTGATGGTCTTTTTTTACAAGAAAACAATTGGATATTTAAACTTATCCCACAATGCCTGGTCAAACCCTCTGGTTTTCCTTCCATGCTTTTGTATCTGGTCTGGCTTTTTGCAATCCAGAATCTGCTGGTGGGTTTTTTATCTCCAAATAAAACCGCTTTTTGCTCCATCATAAACTGTTCCATATAGCAATAAGTGTTTACTATAGCCCGGAACTCTTCTATCCACCATTGGCTGAAACAACTTTCTGTGATACTGCCATCTTTAGACTGGGCTTTCCAAAATAAACATATATTATAATGCTTACCACCAGCAATTTCTTGTTGTATCTGTGCTTTATTATATTTAGGTTTTCCTGCCGGCTGCCATAAAGGAATACAAAATTCACCATGTGATAAGACTTCACATGTATCAGTATCATCCCACCATCCTTTCCATGTAGCTGGTTCTGGAAATAACATCTGGTATTCTGTTATTTCCTCCCCAGAAAGAGCGTCCAGCCAGTTAAAAAACTTAAACATATAATCTTCCCCATAACCATACGCCATCCAATAGAGTATCTCTCAATTTCTGGATAGGCCAGCCAGAGCGGAGGCATCATTTTTCCATCTTTCATTTCAATTCTCCTATCTAATTTTATAACATTTATTAACTGTTATATCTTATATCCTTCTTTTTTACAAAAGTGCGTCTATATATAATGTTTTTTGAAAGGCTGGCTATTCATCTTTAAGAATATCCTTGTATTCTTTTATGGCATACTCAATTCCAGCCCCGTATCTATCCAGCTCGGGGTATAATCCAGTTCCAGCTTTTCCAATCATATTATAAAGTGCATGGAATAATTCAGTATCAATAAAATCTTTACTACAGGCTGCTATTTCCTCTTCTCTTAAAATCTGTGGATATTTCATCTCTTTCTGTACTTTTTTAGAAAAGCAATAATCCAATAAACCAGAAGGCAGATTTTCCCCTTGGTTTTCACAAAAAAGCTCTCTTGATATACGGATTTCAAGACCATAAATATTATAAATACTTCTATAACAGTCATCAAATTCAAAATCTCTTCCATGTGCCGTTCTGCAAATATCCAAAGCCAGTTTTTTATGTCCATAAATATAAAGCCAGTATGCTAAAGAGCATAATTTTCTTGTATCCCAGCTACTTTTAAATGAACATTTTTGAATTAATTCTTTACATGGCCTGGTAATATTCTTATATACTTTTTCTGTAGTTTTATTGCTATATTGCTTTAATACTTTTTCCAGTATTGGTTTAAGTTCTTCGTGGAAATCCCTTATTTCCTGTTGTAATTTATCCATTCTATGCCACTTGCCTTTATATTAACCCTCATGCCACTTGAAATATGTTACAGCAGATAAACAGTAATTTTATGATTTATTATAGCATTTCCAGCTAAACAAGTAAATATAAAAGCCGGACTGCATCAGAGCGTGCCAAAAATTATTATTATAAGTTAAAAATAAGCCTTTGCCATTAAAAAAGACTTATTTATATAACCTTAAATTTCTACATATTTTCCAAGGCACTGGTGATTTTATTAAACTCCATTGCATGTGATGCTTTAACAAGTATTGAACTGCCATCTTTTACAATGTTTCCGAGCATTTCAACAACCCTGTCTGTATTTTCATAATACATTATATTATGGTTCTCATCTATTGCCAGTGCTCCTGCTACATACTGTTTTGCCAGCTCCCCTGCACAAACTATACAGTCAATGCCTTTTTGGACAGCATATGCACCTATATCAAAATGCATTATCTTTTCATTAGCCCCCAGTTCAAACATATCCCCTATTATTGCAATTTTATATGTCTTAACAGCCGAAAGCACATCAATTGCTGCTTTCATTGATGCAGGACTTGCATTATAACAGTCATCCATTATTGTAAACCTGGCGGTCTTCTTAATATTACTGTGCCCGCCGGCTGGCTGGAATTTGCTTATGCCCATAGCAATTTCTTCTGCTTCCATGCCAAGCCCTGTAGCCACTGCCACTGCTGCAAGGGCATTTGTAACCATATGCATTCCTGGTACTGGTACATGCAGTGGTATCCTCTTATCTCCTGCTACTGCATCAAAATATGTGCCCTCAAGCCCTTTCTGCACTATATTTTCTGCATACACATCACAATTACTGCCAGTTCCAAAAAATACAGGTTTGTTCCCGCCTGCTTCTTTTATCTGTAGCAGTTTATCATCATCACCATTAAGATATGCAGTCCCATCTTCTGCCATTGATGAAAAAATCTCTGTTTTAGCTTTAAGCACGCCGTTCCTGTCGCCAAGGTTTTCAAGATGGCACTGTCCTATATTAGTAATAATGCATATGTCAGGCTTTACTATTTTACTAAGCCTTGTCATTTCCCCAAACTCACTTATACCCATTTCCACTACTGCTATCTCATGTTCTTCACGCAGGCGGAATAATGTAAGCGGCACCCCTACTTCATTATTAAAATTTCCTTGTGTTTTTAATGTATTAAAATGTTCAGAAAGTACAGACGCAACCATTTCCTTTGTTGTAGTTTTTCCAACACTTCCTGTAATTCCTATAATCTTAGTACCACAAACTGTACGGTAAAATGTTGCAATATCTTTTAATGCCTGGTAACATGATTTTACCTTGATAAATGCACATCCTGCTGGCAGTTTTCCTGTCCCACAGGCTTCCTGCGGTGTAAACTCTGAAATACAGCATACTGCACCATTATTATATGTCTGCATTATATATTTATTACCATCTGTACGTGCACCTTTTATTGCTACAAATGCACCCCCACTGGTAATATTTCTGCTGTCTGTTGTTATTGAAGATATCTCTGTATTTTTTATATCTTCGCTTCCATAATATACCCCTTCGCAAAGCAGTGTAATTTTTGCTGGTGTTATTTGTTTCATATCTGGATAATCCCCTGTTATTTTCTATATTTTTCCAATGAAGCCATAACTATTTTTCTGCATAATTCTGGATAAGTTACATTAACTGCTGCTGCCTCTTGTGGAAGCAGGCTTGTTGGTGTCATTCCTGGAAGTGTATTTGCTTCAAGACAATATACATTCCCTTTTGCATCAAGCAGGAAATCTATCCTTGCATATGCCTCAAGTTTAAGCATATGGTACACCTTTTTTGCATAACCCTGTATCTTGTTACATATTTCTTCACTTATATCTGCCGGGCACACATCCTCTGCCATGCCTGGCTGGTACTTCGTTTCATAATCATAAAACCCCTGCTTTGGTATTATCTCAATAACAGGATAAGCTTCACCATCAACTATTCCTGCTGAAAGTTCCCTTCCTTTTATGTATTCCTCAACAAGTATTTCATCTTCATACTTTGATGCAGTTTCAAGTGCTTTCTGGTACTCTTCCCTGTTATTTGCTATGCTTACGCCAACACTTGACCCACCACAGCATGGCTTTACAACACATGGGAACATACTGTCTTTTAGCATTTTTTCATCCTTGAGCCCTTCTTCCAGCTCTTTTTTTGTAACAATAAAACCATAAGGCACTGGTACCCCGCCTTCTTTTAATATCTTTTTAGATATAAATTTATCCATTGCAAGGGAACTTCCAAATGAGCCCGAACCTGTATATTTTATGCCAAGTATATCGAATGCCGCCTGAAGCCTCCCATTCTCGCCGTCTGCACCATGAAGTGCCATAAATACTATATCAGCCATATGGCATATTTTAAGAACATTAGGCCCTGGAAGCCCGTCATTATTTCCTTTATCTTTTAAAGAAGCACTGCGCAGCTTCTTAATCTCGTCTATATCAGGGTCTGTAACATTTATATCATGTACTTCATCATTAAGCAGGGATTTCTTTTCAAAAATGCCATCCAGGCAGTCCCCCTCTTCCCCATAACCAAAAAATACATCAAGCAGTACTGCCTTATGCCCATCTTCCCTTAAAGCGTTACATACACCTTTGCCTGTAACAAGGGAAACTTCCCTCTCTGTACTAATACCTCCAGTTAAAACGACAATATTCACAATAACCTCCATTCTGCATCAAAATGCTGACAGCTTTCATTTGATATATTAACACAGGCAAGGAAAAAGTCAAGCAGCAAGTCCGTTTTACAAAATTGCCAGTTATTCTGTTTTGGAAGACGGGCGTGAATACATTATAACCGGAAATTCTTTACACATCCATCCAGCTGTCCTGCAATTGTTTTCAACTGTTTTGCGTGGTTCTCAAGCTGTTCAAAGTTACTTGCCACTTCGGTGGCAACGGCACTGGTTTCTTCAGTATCGGCGGCATTAAGCTCTGCAATCTCAGACAGGCCTTTCACTAAATCAATTATCTCCTCACGCTCTTTTTGCAGAAGATTTGTGCTGTTATCTATCTGCCTGATACTGCTCGCTGAATTTTCTATGCCATATGAAACTTCTGCTACAATAGATTCCGTATCCTGAAGGCTTTCACTCTGGCTTTTAATGATTTCCTGTACATGCTGCATGGCACATACTGCTTCATCGGAATTGTACATTAAATCATTAATAATTTCCTCTATAGAACGGCTGGATGCATTGGACTGTTCTGCCAGCTTCTGGATTTGCGATGCCACTACAGCAAACCCCCGCCCACTTTCTCCTGCACGTGCTGCTTCTATACTGGCATTTAATGCAAGCAGGTTTGTTTCTTCTGCAATTTCCATAATCAGCCCGGTTGCAGCTTTAATATTCTTTGCAGCATCATTTGTTTCATTTGTCTGCATCGTAATTCTTTCAATGGATTCATGTACTTCTTCATTAATCTTATGCAGCCTCTGCATAGTTTCTGCTGTTTTTTTGCTGGAAGCACGCATAGCTGCTGCATTCTGGTTTAACATATCCACCTCTGATACTGTTTCTGCAATGCGTTCTCCCATCTGTTGTACATTTCCAGATGCCTTAGCAGAATTCTGTGCCTGGCGGTCTGCACTATGTGCAATATTTGATACGGCATCCTCAACACCATGCATGGATTCTGATGTTTCCTTTGCCATTTTCTGAAGCATATCCGATGCATCTTGCAGGGATTTCGTATTAAATCCAATTTGTGCCAGTATGTTTTTCAGTTCATCCCTTAAAACTGCCAAAGCACTGGAAAGTGCCCCAATTTCGTCTTTCCGTGCCAGAAGTTTTCCATCCAGTTCCACGCCAAGCTCTCCTTTTGCAACCGTCTGTACCAGCCGGATGCTCTTCTGGAGGGATGAAACCACAGAATTAGAAAATATAAAGGTGCCAGACATACATAATACCATAGTTACAATAACCAAACCCACTACCGTATAAACAATCTTATTTATCGCCTGGTCTTTTTCTTGCCTGCTGGCTCCTGCAAATATCATGCCAAGCGGCGGCTCCCCTGTTTTCTGGAAAACAGGGACATAATAGCCATAACTTATTTTGCCATCCAGGGACACTCCCTTTGAAAAATACTCTTTACCATCCTGCAGTACCTTTTTTTTAACCACTTCACCAGCAGGTGAACCCAGAATACGTTCCCCGTCTGCATTTACTGCCGAAGTCATAATTCTTTTATCACCATAAAAAAATGTTACATCCATGCCGGAATTTATTTTAATACTATCCACAAGACTTTCAGATTTAGATATATTATAACCGCCTTTCCAGATATCACCGTTTGCTGACTGCAGGTAATCCCCCGTATTCTGGTCATAGGCGGCAAGTGTTGCATAAGCCGTTCCACGTAAAGATTCTTCCACCTCATGGACAAGGGCAGATTTTACCATTGTTACAGTAATACAGACTGTTAAAAGCCCTAGTACCAGAAGCGGGATTACTCCTGCTGCTGTAATTTTTTTCTTCAGACTGATTTTCATTCCAGAACCTCCACATTTTTATAGTACCAGTTAATTCCTCCGGTAATTGTAGCATCATCAAGCGTTTTTCCCTCTTCCCCCACGGTTTCACCCGTGTTGGTTTCCAATATTCCGTCAAAAACGTTGCAGGCTCCGGATAATATTTCTGCCTTTGCCTCATCTACCTTTTCAGCTGTCCCCTCTGCACTAAATGCCGCCGGGTCTGTAACCTCTACTATACCATCTGCATAACCACCATAATAATCAGAACCATCCCATGTTCCATCAATAATACTCTGTACAGCTGATGTATAATATGCACTCCAGTTCCAGAGAACGCTGCACAGGCACGAGTCTGGCGTTTCCTTGCTCATATCTGAATTATATCCAATTCCGTACACACCATGTTCCTGTGCCAGTGTCTGCGGATAAGAAGTATCGCAATGCTGCGCCATCACATCACAGCCTGTATCCAGCAGTTTCTTAGAAGCTTTTTCTTCCGCCTCCGGGTCAAACCATTTGTGCGTTACGCTTACATATATTTTTGCATTGGGATTTACCTCCGCCACACCTATGGCAAATGCATCAATTCCTCCTGTCACCTCGGAGTTATCCAGCCCCTGGGCAGCAACATACCCGATTTTATCTGTTTTTGTATTCATCCCTGCCACGATGCCACTTAAATATCTTGCCTGGTAAATTCTCCCAAAATAATTATTAAAATTTTTTCCATTGCTCTTATAACCAGAGCCATGTGAAAAATATACATCAGGATATTTTTCTGCCATCTCCGCCGTTGCATCCATATATCCCCAGCTTGTGGAAAAAATAATATTGCAGCCTTCATCCACAAATTCCTGCAAGGCAGTTTTTACTGCATCTTTGTCCGTATCATCCACATTGTTTTTCCGTATAATCTGGTTATCCTGCAGTCCCAGGTTTTCCTGCATTCCCTGTATTCCAAGGTCATGCGTATATGTATATCCGCTCCCCTCTGCCGGGTCTGACAGATGCAGTACACCTATTTTAATATCCTCTTTTGGTATACCCTGCTGCATTACTGTATTTTTTTCCACTTCTGTGTCTGATGTACCCTGTTCTGCTTTTTCATACCCTTCATTAGTTGCGTAGTCCTCTATTACAGTCTGGCCACAGCCGGCAGATATAAAGACCATGCTAAGACATAAAGCAAACAGCCTGGCAAATACTTTTTTCTTCATACTATTTTCCTTCCTGATATACATTATTTAACCTTATCAATAAAGCCCTTGGCAAAGCACGTTTCTATGCTGCAAAACTGGCCAGAAGCATTTTTTATTTTATCAAAACATGCTATAAATTGCAACATGTTATACTGTGTTTGTCACGTCCGTTTCATAAATTTCCAGCTGTCTTTTTTTGTGGGCGGACGCAGGGTTTCCGTGTCCAGCTAAATATTCCATTCCAGGGCACGCTTATGCTACACCAGCCCACGTAATGGCGCATAAAATCCCTATGCCACAAAAACAGGTTATCCACACAGACGGAATATACAGAAACATTATTTATGTAACAGCAAGTAAAAAATATATACTGTAACTAAAAGCCAGCAGAA
>CAJTXH010000126.1 GCA_910580005.1 uncultured Lachnospiraceae bacterium
TTTTGACACAAAACATGCCAAAAATCCTCGAATTTAATTGACTGTGAATAGTAACAACGGACGTGGTAATTTATATTATAAAATGGAATTATATGGTTATTTGTGTTATAATAAACTTTATAAACAGATTTAAGACTGATGCCCGCTAATTCTATAGGGTACAGTGTTATAAATAAGATATAGGAAATGGAGTATACTAATGAAATTTTTTCATTTATCAGATTTACATTTTGGAAGGCAGTTACATGGCTATGATTTATATATGGAACAGCATAGTTTTATTAAGCAGCTTGAAATGTACTTAGAACAGGAAAAACCTGATGCAGTCCTGGTTTCAGGTGATATATATGATAAAGTAGTTCCGGCAGGCAATGCTGTTACGCTTCTTGATGAATTTCTTATAGCGTTAAATAATATTCCTGCTTTTATTATTGCTGGCAACCATGACTCCGCAGAGCGGTTAAAATATGGCAGGACTTTCCTTGAAAAGCACAATATCTATATTTCTGTAATGCCGCCACAGAAAGAGGATGAAAGACTGGAAAAAGTTGTTTTAGAAGATAGCTATGGAAGAACCTGTTTTTATCTGCTGCCATTTATAAAACCAGGAATGGTACGCCATTTTATGCCAGATGAAGCATCGGAAGGTGAGCAGGCTGTTATTAAAGCACTGCTTGCTAAAGAAAATATTGACTGGACACAAAGAAATGTTATTCTTTCACACCAGTTTTATAAAAATGGGAATAATATACCAGAAAGATGTGATTCAGAACAAAAAACTGCTTCTGTAGGAGGCACTGATGCTGTAGATATTTCAGTGTTAAAAGATTTTGACTATGCGGCACTTGGACATATACATGGTGCACAGATGGTCGGGGAAGCAAAGTTCCGTTACTGTGGCACGCCACTTAAATATTCAGTAAGCGAAGCGCCACATGAAAAGAGTATAACTATGGTAGTAATGGGTGCTAAGGAAGATAATATAGATATACAGACACTTCCAATAAATCCTCCACGTGATGTACTAAAATTCCGTGGTGGCATTAAAGATATTATTGCAATGGCAAATGAACAAAACAAGCAGGATTACATAAGTATTACACTTACTGATGATGATATACCAGAAATGGTTAAGGAGCAGTTACAGGGATATTTTGAAAATATACTTGAAATTATAGCTGATAATTCAAGAACAAGGCAGATAATCAGTGAAGAAGTGGCAGATTTTAAAGAATTGTCACCTTATGAAGCATTCAGTGCATTTTTCAAAGAAACGGCTGGGCGTGAAATGGACATGCAGGAAAGCAGCCTTATAAAAGAAATTATAGAAGAAGCGTCTTGTGACAGGCAGCTTTGATTTTATGGAAGGTGGATTAGCATATAATGAAACCAGTTAAACTTATTATGTCGGCATTTGGCTCATATGGCGGGACTGAAATAATTGAATTTAATAAAATAAAGAATGGGCTATTTCTTATAGCTGGTGATACAGGCTCAGGAAAAACAACTATATTTGATGCCATAATGTTTGCGCTTTATGACAGCATGAGCGGCAGAGAAAGAAAAAGCATTATGATGAGAAGTGAGTATGCTTCTGATGAAATGGAAACATATGTGGAGTTTACTTTTAGCTATGGCAGCAGCGTATACACAATAAAAAGGGTTCCTGCATATGAGAGAAAAAGTAAGCGCAGGAATAAAGATGGAAAATATACTACTATAAGGCAACAGGCAAAAGCAGAGCTTACAATGCCTGATGGCACACAGTTTAATGGGAAAATTACACAGGTAAATAAAAAAATAGAAGAAATTACAGGGCTTACAGCGGAGCAGTTTAATAAAATTGCACTTATTGCACAAGGGGAATTCCAGGAACTTGTGATGGATAAAACTGGCAGGCGCAAAGAGATATTCAGGCAGATTTTTTCAACACAGGTTTATGGTGATATTGAGGATATTATATTCAGGAAATATAAGACAGAAGCAACACAGTTAAAATATAATTCTACAAAGCTTGAAGAACTTGCAAGCGGAATAGAGTTCCAGGCAGAAAGCCCTTATAAAGAAGAATTCCGTATTGCATTTGAAAGAAAAGATACAGAACAGGGTGGGGTTACAGATATTCTTGGCAGGGAAATTGCACGGCTTAAGGAAATATACGATGCTAAAAATATCCTGTATAATGAAAAAGAAAAGGAATATAACCAGTTAAATGAGCGTATAACCAGGGGCAGGGAAAAGAATAAACTTATAGACAGGCTTTTGCAGTTTGAACTACAGAAGGAAAAACTGGATGCAGCAAAAGAAGAAACAGATAATAAAATAATACTTTTAGAACTTGCAAAAAAAGCAGAAAAGGTATTATTTACAGAGAAGAATTATAATAACAGGAAAGCAGAATATAATAAAGCAGACGAAAAAGCAAAAAATACTGCATTAAAAGAAGAAACCCTTCTTTTAAAGTTTAAAGAAGTTTTAGAAAAACATAAACAGGCAGAAGAAGAATATAACCAGCTTATGCCTGGCTATATAACAAAAAGAGATAATTTAAAACAGGATGTTGAAAAATATAAAACATTATCTAGAAAGGAAAAAATGCTTTCCAGCCTGGAAATTTCAGTTAAAAATGCTTTATCAGATAAGGAAAAGGGTGCTAAGGAACTTGTAAAGATTAAAGAAGAAATAAATGCTTCAAACAGCATTTTAAAATCATATGAAACTCTGGAGCTTGAAACAGGACAGATAGAAACAGAAAAGAAAAAGTATAATGAAGAACAAGGGGTTCTTGTTAAACTTATACAGAAGAAAGAAATATGTGACCAGGGACAGAAAGATTTGCTGGCACTTGGGAAGAAACTGCTTGCATGTGTTAAAAAGTGGGAAGAAAGCCGCAGGAAACATGAAGAGTACAACAGGACATATATTGCCTGCCAGTCAGCTTTTCTTGCAGAAAACCTTAAACCTTCATGCCCATGCCCTGTATGTGGTTCAACAGAACACCCATATCCTGCAGAAATGCCGGATAATGCAGTAACAGCAGAAATGGTAAAAAAGGCAGCAGAGGCAGAGCGCAAGTGTGAAGCAGAAAAGGATAAAATGCAGAAAGAAATGGAGGCGGCGCAAAGTACATTTTCCGCTGAAGCAGCATTATTAAATGAATATATAGAAAGGCTTTTTAGCAAAGAAAAATTACAGGATAATAATTTTATAGAAATTTATTCAATAGAAAATTATTCTTCTGGAAAGTTACAGCAGATAATAGAAGAAAAACGCACCTGGCTTCTGGATGAAAATAAAAGGATAACCAGTAATTTAAAAGAGCTTAAAAAGAAAGCGGCTGATAAAAAAAGCAGGCAGGAAGGCTTAGAAAAGCTTGCAGATATGCAGGAAAAAGCTTTGGAATGGATTGAAAATAAAGAAAAAGAAACCCATAAGCTTGAAATGGATTTGGAAGTATTAAAAAATGAAATAAAAACATTTAAGTCATCACTTGCATATGATACAAAAAAAGAGGCAGAGAAAAAGCTGGATGAATGTGAAGAAAACTTAAACATGCTTGAAAAACGTTACAGAAGTGCGGATAAAGAATTAAAAGATACACAGAAAAAACTTGTAAGTATACAAGGGGCAAAGGAAGAACTTGCAGGGCAGTTAAAAGATTTATCTTCAAGCCTGGCAGAATTATCAGAAACATTCCAGGCAGCGCTTAAAGAAAATGGTTTTAAAGATAAGGAGGAGTACAGAAATGCTATAACAGATACTGCTGCAATAAAGAGGATGGAGAGTGAAATTGCGGCTTATAATGAAACTTGTGCAAGTAACAGTGCAGGAATTAAAACAATAAAGGAACAGCTTGATAATACAGTTAAAGTTAATCTTAGCGGGCTGGAACAGCCATTAAAAGAAACCAGCGCACTTATATCTGGAATAAAAAAGGAACTTGACCAGTACAGCTTTTATATTAAAAGCAGCAGCAGGGCGCTGGAAAGGCTTGCAGCACTTATGGAAGAAAGAAGGGCTATGGCAGAAAAACTAAGGGTAGTTAAATCGCTTAATGAAGCCGCCAATGGAAAAATACATTTCCAGACTTATATACAAAGGCAGTATTTTAAGCAGATTATACAGGCTGCCAACCAGAGGCTTACTAAAATGGCACCAGGAAAATTCCTGCTTGAATGCCGTAATATAGGCACAGGCGGGCAGGGTGAAACAGGGCTTGAGCTTGATGTTTATAACCCTTTAACTGGCAAATCAAGGGATGCACATACACTTTCAGGTGGTGAAACATTTATGGCATCACTAGCGATGGCACTTGGAATGGCTGATATTGTGCAGAACACTGTTGGCAAAACAAGGCTTGATACAATGTTTATAGATGAAGGGTTTGGCTCGCTTAGCGATGATGCCAGGGATAAGGCTGTAGATGTGCTTTTGGAGCTTGCAGGCAGCAACAGGCTTGTTGGTGTAATATCACATGTTTCTGAATTAAAGGAGCAGATACCACACAAACTTACAGTTACAAAAGGAAACAAGGGAAGCAGCGTAAAATGGGACAGTTAATAAAACATCATTAAAGAAGGGATTGCAAAATGCAGTGTAAAGAAGTCCAGGGCAAGTTTATTCCATTTATAAATGATGAATTAAACCATAAAGAATTAAAAGAATTTCTTGCACATATACGCCAGTGCAAAGACTGCCAGGAAGAGTATGATATTTATTATACCATGATAATGGGTATGCGTTACCTGGAAAGCGATAATAATAAAACAGAACTGGAAATTGATTCTGAACAGAGGATAAGGGAAGCAGAAGATTACCTTTTACAATATAAAATACTACAGGCTGAGAAGATTATTTTGTTTGTTGTATTATGTATAGGGCTGGTGCTTTTATTATAAATTGGAGGTTAGAAATGAGTGGAAAAATAGTGTTAATAGATGGCCATAGCATAATAAACAGGGCATTTTATGGCCTGCCTGATTTAACAAATTCAGAAGGCCTGCATACAAATGGTGTTTATGGGTTTCTTAATATAATGTTTAAAATACTTGATGAGGAAAAACCGGATTACCTTACAGTTGCATTTGATGTAAGTGAACCAACATTCCGCCATAAAATGTATCCTGAATATAAAGGCACAAGAAAGAAAATGCCTGGCGAGCTGGCAGAACAAGTCCCAATCCTGCAGGAAGTGCTTAAAGCTATGGGTGTTACTATAGTAATGCAAGGCGGTTTTGAAGCAGATGATATCCTTGGAACAATAGCTAAAAAAGCAGAAAGTGAAAATATAGAAGTTACACTTGTATCAGGGGACAGGGATTTATTGCAGCTTGCATCAGAAACAATTAAGATAAGCATACCAAAGACAAAAAAGGGTGGTTCAGAGGTAGAGGAATACCATACACAGGATGTAATAGACAAGTATGGCGTTACACCTTTGCAGATTATAGACTTAAAAGGGCTTATGGGTGATGCTTCTGATAATATACCAGGTGTGCCAGGTGTAGGTGAAAAAACAGCAGTTAAAGTATTAACAGCATTTCCGTCTGTAGAAGATGCATATATCCATATAGATGAAATAACACCAAAAAGGGCACAGACACTTCTGCGTGACAATAAAGAACTTGCATTTCTTAGCAAAAAACTTGCAACCATTAAAACAGACTGTGATATAGATTATTCATTTGAAAGTGCAAAGTTAAATAATATTTTTACCCCTGCTGCTTTAGAATGGATAAAAAGGCTTGAACTGAAAACCCTTATAAAACATTTTGATTCTTCTGTTGTATCAAAGGTTGCAGTAAAACCACAGGATTTTGTTTATATAAGCGATGTGGAAAATGCCAGTGCATTTGTGGACAAACTTATAAAAGCAAACCCCATAACTGCAGGCGTTTCATTTATGGGTGACGAGTGGGAAAGCCAGGGTGCAGATAAGAAAAAACATAAAAAAAGTGGTGGGCAGTTAAGCTTTTCATTTGATGGAAATGATGGTGATACAGTATTTACAGAAGAATTTGGTGATGAGGAAGAATATTTATTTGCTGGTTTTGGCATAAGTTATGAGACGGATGGAAAATGCCTGACAGCATGTATACTTAAAAATAATAAAATTACATGCAGTTTTATTATAAACCTTTATAAAAAAATAGAAAAAAATATTGAAAATATTGCTATAATTGACTTTAAAAATGCACTACACCTTACAACACCTGTAAAAGCTCTGTCAGAAGAAACCAGTGCACCATGCCAGGCTGCATTTAATGATAATGGAACAGGCAACAAAGAAAAATTATTTAATAAAATAACAGATGTTTCCATTGCGGCATATCTTTTAAACCCTTTGAAAGACTCATACCTGGCAGATGATATTGCAAGGGACTACCTTGGTTTAACAGTAAAAACATACGTAGAAAGGTTTGGCAAAAGTAAGATTAATGACATATTTACAGACGGGCAGGAAGATGAGCTAAAAAAACTTTTTGACTATGCAGGGGAATTGTCTTATATTGCCTGCCTTGCATTTGCACCTTTAATGGAAGCATTAAAAGGACAGGGGATGTATAGACTTTTCAAAGAAATAGAGATGCCGGCAGCATATTATCTTTACCAGATGGAACGGGAAGGCATAAAGGCAGACAGAAAAGCATTAGAAGAAATGTCAGTACTTCTTGATGTTAAAACCAAAGCACTTGAAACAGATATTTATGACCTTGCAGGTGAAGAGTTTAATATAAATTCGCCAAAACAGCTTGGTGTAATACTTTTTGAGAAATTAAAACTTCCAAATGCCAAGAAGACTAAAACTGGCTATTCAACCTCCGCAGATATACTGGAAAAACTGCGTACAGAAGACCCAGTAGTTTCTAAAATACTTGATTACAGGCAGGTAAGCAAGTTAAAGTCAACATATGCAGACGGGCTGCCAGTATATATTGAAAGTGATAAACGCATACATGGGAAGTTTAACCAGACAATTACAGCCACAGGAAGGATAAGCAGTACAGAGCCAAACCTCCAGAACATCCCAATAAGAATGGAACTTGGGCGGCAGTTAAGGAAAGTATTTATCCCAAAAGAGGGTTGTATTTTCTTAGATGCTGATTATTCACAGATAGAGCTCCGTGTGCTTGCACATATGTCAGGTGATGAAGAACTGGCAGAAGCATATAAAAATGGTGATGACATCCACAGGATAACAGCTTCAAAAGTATTCCATACACCGTTTGAAGAAGTTACAGATTTACAAAGGCGTAATGCAAAAGCGGTTAACTTTGGCATAGTTTATGGAATAAGCAGTTTCGGGCTTGCCCAGGATTTGGATATAGGCAGGAAAGAAGCAGATGAAATTATAAAACAGTATTTTGCAACATATCCAAAAATTAAAGCATTCCTTGATGAAATGGTACAGTCTGCAAAAGAAAAGGGATATGCAGAAACAATATACGGGCGCAGAAGGCCAGTACCAGAACTTTCATCAAGCAGCCATATGCAAAAATCATTTGGTGAAAGGGTTGCAATGAACTCGCCAATACAAGGCACGGCCGCAGACATTATAAAAATAGCAATGGTAAACGTTGCGGAAAGACTTGAACAGGAAAAATTAAAATCAAGAATTGTACTGCAAATCCATGACGAACTTCTTGTTGAAACATATATAGAAGAAAAAGAAAAAGTAAAGCAGGTGCTTCTTGAAGAAATGCCAGGAGCGGCAGACTTAAGCGTGCCGCTTATTGTGGAAGTGGAAGAGGGAAGAAACTGGTTTGAGGCACATTAATATTTAGGATAATTTCCAGTTATCCTTTGTTTGTGTAAGAACGGACGGTTTATGTGCCT
>CAJTXH010000127.1 GCA_910580005.1 uncultured Lachnospiraceae bacterium
GTATAATTCCATAAGGGTAAATTCAGTGTTATGTATTGTATCAAGCCCCTCATTCCTGAATACACGCCCAATCTCATATACTTTTTCAAGCCCTCCTACTATAAGGCGTTTTAAATAAAGTTCGAGTGAGATGCGCAGATGCAGGTCTTCATCAAGAGCATTGAAATGTGTATTAAAAGGCCTTGCTGCTGCTCCGCCGGCATTTGATACCAGCATAGGTGTTTCTACTTCCATAAAACCGTCTTCATCAAGATAACGGCGTATGCTGCTAATTATTTTTGAACGCTTTATAAACGTTTCCTTTACATCTGTGTTCATTATAAGGTCAACATACCTCTGGCGGTATCTTATATCAGTATCTGTAAGGCCATGGTGCTTTTCTGGAAGCACCTGCAGGCTTTTAGAAAGAAGAATGACTTCTTTAGCATGTACTGAAATTTCGCCTGTTTTTGTCTTAAATACAAAACCTTTTATTCCAAGAATATCACCAATATCATATTTCTTAAAGTCTTTATAGCTTTCTTCACCAATATCATCCCTTGCTACATACGACTGGATATTTCCTTTAAGGTCTTGTATATTGCAGAAAGATGCCTTGCCCATTACACGCTTGAACATCATGCGGCCCGCAATTGTTACCTCATTGCATTCAAGGCTGTCAAACTGGTCTTTTATATCCTGTGAATGTATAGAAACATTATATTTTGTAATTTCAAAAGGATTTTTACCATCATTCTGTAAATTTTCAAGTTTTTCCATTCTTACCTTAAGAAGAGTGCTGAGTTCCTCCTGTGTCTGTGGTTTATTCTGCTGTCCTGCCAATATTAACGCCCCTTTCTATGATTGCTTTGTATTTTTATTCTGATAATGGTGTCCTCTTTATACTAAGTATCTCGTATTTAACCATTTCGCCTGAAGGTGTTTCTACTTCAACCTGTTCACCTTCTTTTGAACCTATAAGTGCTACACCTACAGGTGATTCATTAGAAATCTTGCCATTCAGGCAGTCTGCTTCTGTAGAACCTACAATTTTATATTCCATTACCTCGTCAAATTCAATATCTTTTAAAAGAACTGTGCATCCAATGCTTATAGCATCTAAATCAACATCTTCTTCATCTACTACTTCGGCATTTTTAAGGATTTTATCAATTTCTTCAATACGAAGCTCAATATCACGCTGTTCATCTTTTGCAGCATCATACTCTGCGTTTTCTGATAAATCTCCCTGTTCCCTCGCTTCTTTTATTTTTATAGCAACCTGTTTACGTCTATTTAGTTTTAAATCCTGTAATTCTTCTTCTAAAGCTTTCAGGCCTTCATATGTTAAAATATTCTTTTTCTCTGCCATTTACTCTTCCTCCAATTTCTCATAATACTTTTAAAATACCATATTTTACATTAAACAAATAGCGAATACTAATTATAACTTATATTATTGTGCTAGTCAACTTTCACTGTTAAGGCGCCACGTCCGTTTGTTACTATTCAGCCTTACGGCTTAATAGTAACAAACCAGTGTTTTCAGCACTGGTTATGTACACATTTTGCATAAAAAATGTGCAAAAGTTAGTGGAGAATTTAAGTAATATGCAATTGCCATCAGTGACTTTGAAAAGCTTTCTATTGATGATTGGGCTGGAAAACCAACATATGTTCAAAGTGCAGCAGTAGTAGTACATGATTTAGGCGTTATGTATCCAAATGCTGGAAGACGGATAATGAATTACATTGAGAGGGAAAGCCCCCAAAAATACGGGCTTTCCCGACATATAAGAATTTCTAAAGAGATAATCTAAATTCACCAATAATTTTATATGGATAAATTATCTTTTATTGCTGTTTTTCCATATTTTAAGTTTTTCTGCTTCTGTAATAAGGCTGTCCCTGAAATCAGGATGCGCAACTGATATAATTGCTTCTGCTTTCTGCCATGATGAAAGCCCTTTTAAGTTTACTATGCCATATTCTGTTACGAAATAGTGTACATTAGCACGTGTATCTGTAACAATAGAACCATTGTTTAATGTTGGCTTAATGCGGGACTGTACTATGCCATCTTTTGTTGTGAATGTTGAAGACATGCAGATAAAGCTTTTACCACCATTAGAAAGGTAAGCGCCAAGAACAAAGTCAAGCTGCCCGCCAGCACCGCTTATCTGTTTTGTGCCTGCTGATTCTGCATTTACCTGCCCATAAAGGTCTATATCTACAGCATTGTTTATGGACATAAAGTTGTCATGTGCGGAAATAGAACGTATATCATTGGTATAACTTACAGGTGCGCTCATGCACTCTGGGTTGTCATTAACATAATCATACAGTTTCTTTGTACCAGCACCAAAGGCATATACCTGGCGTCCTTTATCGATGCCTTTTCTTGTGCCTGTAATTTTGCCAGCTTTTGCAATATCAACAAATGCATCAACATACATTTCTGTGTGTACACCAAGGTCTTTTAAGTCAGACTTTGCAATAAGTGAGCCAACTGCATTTGGCATACCGCCAATGCCAAGCTGGAGACATGCCCCGTCAGGGATTTCATTAACAATATATTTTGCAACAGCTTCATCAACAGGTGTTGCAGCACCACCACCGCCAAGCTCATCTATTGCAGGATTGCCACCTTCAACTATCATGGTAACATCATTAATATGTACGCCCTCACCAAAGCCGCCAAGGCATCTTGGCATATTCTGGTTTACTTCTACAATTATAATGTCAGCCATTTTACAGCATGCTTCCATATGTGAAGCGTTAGGCCCGAAATTAAAGAAGCCGTGGTTGTCCATAGGTGCAACCTGGAACATTGCTACACGTGGAGGGGTGCTTGATTCATAGTAATATCTTGGAAGTTCACTGTAACGTATAGGGCTGTAGAAAGAAAATCCCTGTGCAATAGCCTTTCTTTCAATGCCGCCCATATGCCATGAATTCCATGTAAAGTGTTCTGCCGGGCTGTCAATTTTATAGATTTCTGGCACATGGCACAAAATACCGCCCCTTATGTTTACATCTGTAAGCTCTGGAAGACGTTTTGCAAATGCAGCGTCAAGTGCTACAGGGGTACTTACGCACCATCCATAATCTACCCAGTCACCAGAGTTTATTACCTTTACAGCCTCATCTGCTGACACAAGCTTTTGTGAATACATTTCTTTAAAATCCATAATTAACCTCCTTAATGCACCATAGTAATGTGGTGTTTATTTTGTCTGTCATTTATTTATTTTAATTTACTCCCGGTAATTTTACGGAGTATGGCTGCATCTTAATTAGATGCGCGGCCTGGTCTCATGGAAGTGGGGGATACCGGTTTCTCTCCGCCCGCCACTGCTGTTAAATTTGTTTCCAGCAATTCATCCTTCCACCTTTAAAGGTGGGGGACTTCTTGCTATATAAGGTTAAAATAAAGGTTGTCCCAGAAAAGTTATTGTTATTCCTGGTATAATTCATTATATATAAAATACCATGATTTAGATGTATGCGTCAATCTTAAATTAAAGAAAGAGGGCATAGAATATATTGAACAGCAAAGTATGTACATTCCAGAACAAAATATAATTTCATTGTTAAAAGAATATAAATAGCTTATGGACAATGGCATTATTTCACAGGAAGAATTTGATACAAAGAAAAGAAAATTCCTTAAAAATAATTAATAAAGGAATTTCTAAAAGTATCCAGTTTTGTGTATATTTAATAAATTTTGTGAAAAAACCTCAAATCATGTATAGAATATGTGAAAAAACCTTGCCATTTTTGCAGATTTGATATATGATATTTAGGAAGATTGCCTAAAGTATATAATAACGTTACAGCCTGTCTGCCAGAAACAGCCAGGCAGGGGCAGTAACACCATAATCTGTACCAGAAGCATATAAAAGTACAGGTTACAGATTACTTATGCTGTCGGAATTCAATTATAAGGAGGAATTAAGTATTATGGCAAAAAAAGTAGTTATAGCAGGCGCATGCCGTACTGCAATTGGTAAAATGGGTGGAGGATTAAGTAAAACTCCGGCTCCTGTCCTGGGCTCTATAGTTATTGAGGAAGCTCTTAAGAGGGCTGGCGTACCAAAGGACAAGGTTGACCATGTATACATGGGTTGTGTTATACAGGCAGGCCTTGGACAGAACGTTGCACGCCAGTCTTCTATTAAAGCAGGACTGCCAATTGAAACCCCAGCAGTTACAGTAAACGTTGTTTGTGGTTCAGGACTTAATTGTGTAAACATGGCTGCACAGATGATACAGGCAGGAGATGCTGATATCGTTGTAGCAGGTGGTATGGAAAATATGTCCATGGCTCCATATGCAATGATGCAGGGCCGCTATGGTTACCGTATGAACAATGGCAAATTAGTGGATACAATGGTTAATGATGCATTATGGGATGCATTTAACCAGTACCATATGATGATTACAGCAGAAAATGTTGCAGAGAAGTGGGGACTTACACGTGAGGAACTTGATGAATTTGCTGCAAACAGCCAGCAGAAATGTGAAGCTGCTATTAATGCAGGCAAGTTTGATGATGAAATTGTTCCTGTACAGACAGGTGTTGACAGAAAGACAAAAGAACCTGTTATGTTTGTTAAGGATGAAGGTCCACGTCCTGGAACTACTGCTGAAAGCTTAAGCAATTTAAAATGCTGCTCTGGCAAAGAAGGCGGTGTTGTTACAGCAGGTAATGCATCAGGCATTAATGACGGCGCTGCTGCAGTTGTTGTTATGAGCGAAGAGAAAGCAAAAGAACTTGGTGTTACACCAATGGCTACATTTGTAGCAGGTGCACTTGGCGGCGTTGACCCTTCAATCATGGGTGTGGGTCCTGTTGCTTCTACAAGGAAGGTACTTGAAAAGACAGGCCTTACAATTAATGATTTTGACCTTATTGAAGCAAACGAAGCTTTTGCTGCACAGTCTGTTGCAGTTGGCAAAGACCTTGGATTTGACCTTAGCAAGTTAAATGTAAATGGTGGTGCTATTGCACTTGGACATCCTGTAGGCGCTTCAGGCTGCCGTATCCTTGTTACACTTCTCCATGAGATGCAGAAAACAGGGGCAAACAGGGGTCTTGCAACACTTTGTATCGGTGGCGGTATGGGCTGCTCAACAGTTGTTGAGAAATACTAATCCGTTACTGGCGCTATATTAAGTATAAAATTTAATAATAGTATTTATGCACCATAGCAGAATGCAGGAAAAGTAGCTGTATTCCATATGGTGCAGGCTTTAAAAGCCTGGGTTATAAAATTATAAAGGTTATAAAGGAGTAATTATAATGGAATTCATTTTATATGAAGTTAAGGACATGGTTGCAACAATTACAATTAACCGTCCAAAGGCTTTAAATGCATTAAACAGCCAGGTTCTTGAAGAACTTGATGCAACGCTTGATGCAGTTGATTTAAATACCGTAAGATGCCTTATCCTTACAGGTGCAGGAGACAAGTCATTTGTTGCAGGTGCAGATATAGGGGAGATGAGCACCCTGACTAAGGCTGAAGGTGAAGCTTTTGGCAAGAAGGGCAATGATGTGTTCCGTAAGCTTGAAACATTCCCAATTCCTGTAATTGCAGCAATTAACGGGTTTGCGCTTGGTGGCGGCTGTGAAATTTCAATGAGCTGTGATATACGTATCTGTTCAGAGAATGCAGTATTTGGACAGCCAGAAGCAGGACTTGGAATTACACCAGGTTTTGGCGGCACACAGAGGCTTGCAAGGCTTGTGAGCCCTGGAATGGCTAAGCAGCTTATATATTCTGCAAGGAATATTAAGGCAGACGAAGCATACCGCATCGGGCTTGTTAATGCAGTATATCCTGCTGAAGAGCTTATACCACAAGCTGAGAAGCTTGCTGCTACAATCGCAATGAATGCCCCTATCGCAGTACGTAACTGCAAGAAGGCTATTAACGACGGCCTCCAGACAGATATGGACAGTGCACTTGTAATAGAGGAGAAGCTTTTTGGTGACTGCTTTGAAACAGAAGACCAGAAAGCAGGAATGGGCAATTTCCTTGAAAAAGACAAGGAAAAGAAATTAAAAGTAGTTCCATTTAAGAACTGCTGATTAAAATAACGGATAATATAACAATAAAGCCGGTATACATAAAACGTATAGTAATTAAGCAATACATGTAATTGTTTATTTCTTTCTGCCACAAGCAGCCAGGAATAAACAAATAAATAAATGGAGGTTATAAAATGAAAGTTGGAGTAATTGGCGCAGGTACAATGGGTTCAGGCATTGCACAGGCATTTGCACAGACAGAGGGATACGAAGTTTATTTATGTGATATCAATGAAGAGTTTGCTGCAAATGGCAAAAACAAAATTGCTAAGGGATTTGAAAAGAGAATTGCAAAAGGCAAGATGGAGCAGTCTGCTGCTGACGCTATTCTTGCAAAAATTACAACTGGTACAAAAGAGATTTGTACAGACTGTGATTTAATTGTTGAGGCTGCACTTGAAGTTATGGATATCAAGAAGCAGACATTTAAGGAGTTAGAAGAAATCTGTAAGAATGAAAACTGCATTTTTGCAACAAATACATCATCACTTTCAGTTACAGAAATTGGTGCTGGAATAAGCAGGCCTGTAATTGGAATGCATTTCTTTAACCCAGCTCCTGTAATGAAGCTTATTGAAGTAATCCGTGGAGAGAACACTACTGACGAAGTAAATGATAAAGTAATTGAAATTTCAAAGGCAATCGGCAAGACTCCTGTAGAAGTTAAAGAAGCTCCTGGCTTTGTAGTAAACAGGATTCTTATTCCAATGATTAATGAAGCTGTAGGCATTTATGCAGAAGGCATTGCTTCTGCAGAGGGCATTGATACAGCTATGCAACTTGGTGCAAACCATCCAATGGGACCTCTTGCTTTAGGTGATTTGATTGGTCTTGATATCTGCCTTGCTATTATGGATGTCCTTTATAATGAAACAGGGGATTCAAAATACCGTGCACATACACTTCTTAGGAAAATGGTACGTGCTGGCAAGCTTGGCAGGAAGACAGGCATTGGTTTCCATGATTACAGAAAATAATTGAAAGAATATGCTTCTGGCAGGGCATGCCCTGCTGTCAGCATCTGCCATGCCATATATGGCATGGCTTATAATGGATTATATAAGAATACTGGACAGCCAGTATAAATTTATGAAAGGTGGTATAAGAAGGCATGGATTTTACATTAAGTAAAAAGCATGAGATGGCGAGACAGCTTTTCAAAGATTTCGCTGAAACAGAAGTTAAGCCTTTAGCTCAGGAGGTTGACGAAACTGAGCACTTCCCAATGGACACAGTTAAGAAAATGGGAAAATATGGCTTTATGGGTATTCCTGTACCAAAGGAGTATGGTGGACAGGGTTGTGATATCTTAACATATGTTATGTGTGTTGAGGAACTCTCAAAGGTTTGTGCTACAACAGGTGTTGTTGTATCTGCACATACATCACTTTGTGCTGACCCAATTCTTACATATGGTACAGAAGAGCAGAAGAAGAAATATCTTCC
>CAJTXH010000128.1 GCA_910580005.1 uncultured Lachnospiraceae bacterium
TTGCAATTTCAGAGGAGGGTACAAATTCATTTTATGTGGATGATGTTTCTCTTGTAAAGAAAGAACCAACAGGAGATAATCCGGGGACTGACCCAGAACCAGAAGACCCTAAGCCTGAAAAGAGTAAAAACCTTATAGACAATCCTTCATTTGATGGAGTTGACGGAAACAATGTTTACTGGTGGTATGCTTCAGGAAAAACACTGGAAGTTATAAAGGATGGAAATGGAAATGATGAAGGAAATTATGTAAAATTCAGCGGAAGAAGCAAACCAGAAGATGATTTGTCACAAAATATTATCCATGACGGCTGGTTAAATCCAGAAGATATTGAAAATAATACAGAGTATGAATTTAGCTGCTGGGTAAAGTTAGGTGAGGATTGTAGCAGTGATACCTCTAAAATTAAAGCAGACCTCAAAATAGGGTATAAGGGCAGAGCAGAAAAATGGGATTATGACTACGGAAATGCCTGGGGGATAAAAGGCAATGAAGTGACAGCTTCCAAGGATAAGTGGACACAAATTCATGGAAGTTTTATAACAGATTTAACAGCAGGTGAAGAACTGACAGAATTGCTTTTTGCAATTTCAGAGGAGGGTACAAATTCATTTTATGTGGATGATGTTTCTCTTGTGAAGAAAGAAACATCAGAACCATCAACACCAACAGAACCACCAACACCAACAGAACCACCAATACCAGGTCCAGGTGTAGATATTCCTGAAGATGGTACAAATATTTTAGATAACCCTTCATTTGATGAAAATACAGAGGGATGGTTTGCAACAGGAGAAGCAGAACTTGAATATATCCCTGATGGTGATGCTGGGGGATATGTACATGTTACTAACAGGACAGAAACATGGAACTCACTTGCCCAGAATATTAGAGATAAAGTTAAGAATAACACAAAGTATGATTTTAAATGCTGGGTAAAACTGGGTGATGAATATGATGCAGAGTCAATAGTTAAGGCAGGGCTTACAATAAAGTCTACTGGTGACAATAATGGTGAGCCTGACTATGACGGATGGGGCATTTGGGGCAGTGTAGTTACAGCTTCTAAAGATGAGTGGAGAGAGCTTAAAGGAAGCTTTACTACAAACTGGACAGGAGACCTTGAAGTTTTAGAGCTTAAAGTTGCTGATGAAACAGGCAAAAATTCATTTTATGTGGATGAACTTTCCCTTAAAGAAAATGATATAGAGAAAAATATCCCTTCATTAAAGGACTGCTTTGTTTCTAAAAATGCAAAGTATGATTTTAAAGTTGGTGGTGCAATGACAACAGATTTGTTGTCTAATGAAAATAAGATGAAGCTTGTGCAGAAGCATTATAACAGTATAACATCAGGCAATGAAATGAAGCCGGATTATATTATTAAAGGGATTAATGATGATGGCAGCTTAAAACTTGATTTTACTAATCCTGACAAAATGCTTGATTATTTCTGGAATTATAACAAGGGCAAAGCTGAAAAAGACCAGATACATATACGTGGGCATGTACTTTGCTGGCATTCACAGACACCAGAAATTTTCTTTAAAGACAAAAGTGGTAATCTTCTTAGTAAGGATGCCATGAATAAAAGGCTTGAAGAATATATACAGAAAGTGCTTGAACATGTACAAGGGAAGTATCCAGGACTGGTATACTGCTGGGATGTTGTAAATGAGGCAATTGTACCAGGCCATAATGAGAAAGGTGGTTTAAGGGTTAAGCCTGATGGTAAAGATGAAGAAACATTTTACCACCAGATTTACAAAGACAGCAATGAGTATATTATAAATGCATTTAAATATGCAGATAAATATGCAGATAAATCAGTAAAGCTTTTCTATAATGACTATGGCGAGACAGAACCTAAGAAAGTAGAATGCATATCAGCACTTGCAGATGCAGTAAAAGCAGGCGGCGGAAGGATTGACGGCATTGGTATGCAGGCACATTATTCTATGGAGTACCCAAGCGCAGATGAGTTTTATAATGCAGTTAAAGAATATAGCAGGCATGTAAATGAAGTGCAGATTACAGAGCTTGATATGCTTGGAAGCGTGGATTATAATGGTGCCCCAGAAAATAAAGAATCAGAGCAGAAAAAATATGCAGAACGTTATAAGGAAATTATAGATAAAATCCTTCAGGCAAAAAATGAAGGTGTTAATATAACAGCATTAGTATTCTGGGGAATTACAGATGATGATTCATGGCTGCTTTCACCAGAGTTCTCACAGGGAAGGCACAATATGCCGCTGCTGTTTGATGAGAATCTTAAAGCAAAGCCAGCTTTCTGGGCAATAACAGGTGCTTCAAAGCCAGGGAAGCCTTCACATAAGCCAGGAGCTACACCTACAGCAGCACCAACGGCTACGCCTACACGTAAACCAGGTAATACAGGCAACCAAGGGGGTTCAGGTAGTTTAGGTATACCTACTTATTCTGGTGCACCAGCAAATTCAGCAGCACCAGTAAATTCCGCTGCACCAGCAAATTCTGCTGCACCAGTAAATTCTGCTGCGCCAGCTAACTCAGCTACGCCAGTAAATTCCGCTGCACCAGCAAATTCTGCTGCGCCGGCAAATTCTGCTGCACCAGGGACTACTACTGAAGTTATTACAGATAATGTTACAGGTGCTGTTACAGAAACTACTACTACAGTAGAAGGCAATAAAACAACAGTAACAGAGAGGGTAGTCCTGCCTGGCAATATACAGAATGTTAAAGAAACTGTAACAGAAAATGTTGATGGGTTAATAAAAACAACAGAGAAGTACAAGAGCAATGTAGTTAATGCTGTACTGGTTACAAATAAAGTTTCTAAGACAGATGGTACAATAGTTGAGTCTGAGTCTGCTATTTATACAGGGGTTTCAGATATCAGCAGCGATTATTCTGCTAAAGTTAAGATACCGGAAAGTTTCCTGTTAAGTGCAAAAGAAGCAGATGTAAGCAGTGTTGCCATTTATATTGAAAAACCTACAGTTGATGCTGTTACAGCAAACAAGGGACGCAAGATGGTTATAAAAGTAGCAGTGCCAAAAGTAGACGGTGTATCTGTTGATAAAGTTGTAGTGACAAAGGAAAGCATATCAAGTGCATCAAATGGCTCAAAGAAGCTTGTTGTCAAGGTTGAGAATGCAGAACCTTCAAAATCATTTACTGTTACAATCCCTCAGAGTGAGCTTGCAAAAATGAAAGGGGATATTGATATAACAGTAAAGACTAAAAATGCACCAAATGCAGGCAGCATGAAAAAGAAAGTAGACAAAATATTATCTGCTAATGGTGTTAAAAGCGGCAACTCTTATGTTATATCTGTAGCAGGCAATAACACTAAAGGCGGAATTAAGGTTTCATCACCTGTCCTTGCTTCATCAGTAAGCGCAGGAGACAGTGTATACGTATACAAATATAACAAGAAGACAGGCAAGCTTGAAGAAATTGCTAACAGCAAGAGGCCTGTGCTTGATGATGGCATGGCAGGCATTGAATGTTACCCTGGAAATGATTATGTAGTTACAGATAAGGAATTAAGCGGTAAAAATGTCGTTACCCTGCTTGGAAGCTCAAAAGTTTCTGTTAAAAAAGCTTCTGTTAAGAAGGGCGGCAGTACAAAGGTTAATGTTAAGCTGCCTTCACAGCTTGTAGCAAAGGCAAGCCTTGGTAAGAGTGTGCCTTATGGAAAACAGGCAGCGGTTGTTACATATAAATCTTCCAATAAAAGCGTTGCCAAAGTATCAAAAGATGGTACAGTAAAGGCAAAAGGCAAAGGTAAAGCTGTAATAACTGTAAAGGTAAAACTTGCAAATGGCAAGGTTAAGACATTTAAGAAAAAAGTAACTGTAAAATAAACTATAAAACAGTATATTATTTTATAAGGCAGCCTTGCTTTAATAGTAAGGCTGCTGGCTTTCTCTATAATTTGCACCGGTTTTTTCTATAATTTACAGGGACAAAATTTTACATGGAATATTTATAATAGAAATGGAGTATAGTAAAACAGATGTCTGTATCCTGATGTTTGTTTTCATAATTAAAATTACAATATTGGAGGAGGTTTTATATGTTTACAAGAAATCTAAGAAAAGTAACTTGTACTACATTATGTGCATCAATGGTTTTAACAGGTGCATTTACAGGCTTTCCGGAAACTGTTGCCAATGCGTCTGCGGAAGACGCTAATATTCTTAATAACCCGTCATTCAGTGAAAATACAGATGGATGGTTTGCAACAACAATGGGCACAGCAAAGCTGGAGTTTGTAAATGACGGAAAAGGACATGACCAGGATGGTGGTTATGTAAAGGTTTCTGAAAGGACTGAAGAGTGGAATTCTCTTGCACAGACTATTAAAGACAAGGTAAAAAATAATACAAAGTATGATTTTAGCTGCTGGGTAAGGCTGGGTGAAGAATACACAGCAGAATCAACAGTTAAGGTAGGGCTTACGATAAATGCCAGCGGCGATAACAACGGTGATGCTATATATGATGGCTGGGGCATATCAGGCAATACAGTAACAGCATCTAAAGATGAATGGAGGCAGATAAAAGGAAGCTTTACTGCAAACTGGTCAGGAGACCTTACAGAACTGCAGTTTAAGGTTGCTGATGAAACATGTAAGAATTCATTTTATGTAGATGACATTTCCCTTACAGAAAATAATGCTGATTTATCAGTAGAGAAAGACATTCCTTCATTAAAAGATTACTTTGTTTCTAAAAATCCAAAGTACGACTTTAAAGTTGGTGGTGCGCTTACAGCAGATATACTGACAAATGAAAATAAGATGCAGCTTGTACAGAAGCATTATAACAGTGTAACAGCAGGTAATGAAATGAAGCCTGATTATATTATTAAAGGCATTAATGATGATGGCAGCTTAAAGCTTGACTTTACTACTCCTGATACTACACTTGATGCTTTCTGGAAGTATAACCAGGGCAAAGCTGAAAAAGACCAGATACATATACGTGGGCATGTACTTTGCTGGCACTCACAGACACCAGACTTTTTCTACAAGGACAAGAGTGGCAATCTTCTTAGTAAAGATGCTATGAATAAAAGGCTTGAAGAATATATCCAGAAAGTGCTTACACATGTACAGGAAAAATATCCAGGGCTTGTATATTGCTGGGACGTTGTAAATGAGGCAATTATACCAGCTGATGGTGAAAAAGGCGGTCTCAGGGTTGCAGATGGCAAAGGGGAGACAAATTACCACAAGATTTATAAAGACAGCAATGAGTATATTATAAATGCGTTTACATATGCAAATAAATATGCAGACAAGTCAGTAAAGCTTTTCTATAATGACTATGGCGAGACAGACCCTGTAAAAGTAAAATGCATATCAGAACTTGCAGATGCAATAAAAGCTTCAGCAGGCGCAAGGATTGACGGCATTGGCATGCAGTCACATTATTCTATGGAAAGCCCAAGTACAAATGAGCTTTATAATGCTATTACAGAATATGGCAAGCATGTAGATGAAGTGCAGATTACAGAGCTTGATATGCTTGCAAGCAAGAACTATGACGGCAGTGCAGAACAGAAAGAAACAGAGGAAACAAAGCTGGCATACCGTTATAAGGAAATTATGGATACAATCCTCAGGACAAAAGATGAAGGTGTTAATATAACAGCAGTAGTATTCTGGGGAGTTGCAGATGATGATTCATGGCTGATTTCACCAGAGTTCTCACAGGGAAGGCATAATATGCCATTGCTTTTTAATGATGAACTTAAGGCAAAACCAGCTTTCTGGGGAATAGTAGACCCTTCAAGGCTTATGCCAAATATTAATGAAGAAGATGTACTCCAGAGTGAAGAAAAAGACTGGTCACTTGCACAGCCAGTAAACATCAGCTCAGATGGCAAATCATCAATGAAGCTTTTATGGAAAGATGGCACATTTTATGTACAGGTAACAGTTAAAGATACAACAGATGATGCAGAAGATAAAGTAACAATCTATCTTGACAAGGATAATGCAAAGGCTGACAATGCTAACGGTGTTGAAACTGTTACTATAAAAAGGTCTGAAGCTAAAGCAACAGCAGATGGCTATGTAGCAGAGAAAGAATTTAATATTGCCGGCAAAGCAGCAAATGCAAATCTTGGCCTTGATGTAACAGTATCTGATGGGGCAACAGGAAATGTACAGTGCTGGAATGATATGCAGATGAAACAGGCAGAGAGAAGCAAGTATTATGGTACAGTGACATTAAAGCCATTTATGGTAATTAATAAGGGTTCAGCAGTTGTTGATGCTGAGATTGACGAAGCATGGAATGACATAACACCATATAACCTTACAGTAAGCTCTAACCCTGCTACTTCTACAAAAGGCACAGTTAAGACAATGTGGGATGAAGATTACCTTTATGTGCTTATGCAGGTACAGGATTCAGTCCTTAATAAAGATAATGCTAATGAGTATGAGCAGGACTCAGTTGAAATATTTATAGACGAAAACAATGGCAAGACTGAAGCCTATGAGGAAGATGACTGCCAGTACAGGATAAACTATAAAAATGAATTAAGTTTCAATGGTGAGAACTGCATTGAAGACAATATCCAGAGTGCAGCAAAAGAAACAGGAAACGGATATATTGTAGAAGCAAAGATTAAATTCAATAAAGTTAAAGGCGCAAACAATAACCTTATAGGTGTTGATTTCCAGATAAATGATGCAGATGCATCAGGCACACGTACAGGAACAATTAACTGGTATGATGCTTCTGGAATGGGTTATGCAAAGCCATCAGTATTTGGTACAGCTAAACTTTCAGACGGTACAACACCAAGTGAGCCATCAACACCAGGCGAGCCAGGAAAAAATGCTGTTGACATTAGCACAGCAAGTATTTCTGGAATAAAGAATTACAGCTATACAGGTGAAGAAATTAAACAGGCTATAACTGTAGAAGCAGCTGGAAAGCAGTTAGCAGAAGGCACAGACTATACAGTATCTTACAATAATAATATTAATGCTGGAAATGCAGAAGTTACAATTACTGGCTGCGGTGACTATACTGGAACAGTAACAAAGGCATTTAAGATAACAAAAGCTAAACAGAAAATCCAGCTTAAGAAAACATCTTATAAGAAAGTAGTTGGCAGCAAGAGCTTTAAATTAAGCGGAATTAAGGCTATTGGTAAATTAACTTATAAGAGTTCAAAGAAGAGTGTTGCAACTGTAAATAAAAAAGGCAAGGTTACAATAAAAGGAAAAGGAACAGCTAAAATTACAGTAACAGCAGCAGGTGACAAAAACCATAAAAAAGCAACAGCAACAGTTAAAGTAAAAGTAACAAAAAAATAGAAAGATAACCAGTGTCCAAAAGGATGCATCTGCTCTTGAATGCCATGCGGTTTGCTGTGTAGCCGCATGGCATTTATGTATGCTTTTTAACAGGCAAAATTTATGAAACAGACGCAGGGTTTACGTGTCCAGTTAAATATTACACTCCAGGGCACGCTTCCGCTA
>CAJTXH010000129.1 GCA_910580005.1 uncultured Lachnospiraceae bacterium
CTTAAAAATCAAGTTTTCAGACGGTCTGGGGGGGGGTATAATGATTTGGAAGTTTAGCAAAATTATATAATTTATGTATAATGGAGGAAAGTAAAATGAAAAAACAAATTTTTGCATTTACTTTAGCATTGTGTTTATGCATTTCTTCCCAGAAAAGTGCGTACACACAGCAAGGATATTCTTTGGAGCAAAAGGGCGATTCTATAGAAGTGCCAGCAGGTAAAATGGCAGCTTATGTGGTAGAGTTTACCCAGAAAGATATCTATAATTCCATAATTGCACTGAAAGAAAAATATCCGGATGGAATGACGTGGACCACTGATGAGCCTTATTCGTACGATGACGATGACGAATACTATTGTAATGGGGATAGGTGGGTTGAAATCAATGGGGTTAGTCTTGTTGACAGTGGTAGCATAACTGTTGGTTACGCTTGTTCTGCTTTTGCTTATGAACTTAGTGATGCAGCATTTGGTTGTTTGCCACTAAAAATGAAGAGCTATAAAAAAGGTGAGTTTAAATATGAGGATATAAGAACTGGGGATGTTTTGGGCATGTCGAGTAATGCTGCTTCTGGTCATGCAGCAATTGTGCTTGAGGTTAATGATGATGGAATAGTTACTGCCGAGGGAAATGTAAATGGTAAAGTCCGTTGGGGTAAGAAAAGGTCTAAAGACTCTTTGATGGAACGTATTTGGTCGTGCGACACCCGTTACCCGGAGAGCTATACTACACCGGATAACCAGGATGGCATGGGTTCATCTTCTGTAACAAATACAGAAACAGCGCAAACAAGTTATAAGGTGGAGTTTACCGAGGCGGATGTCCATAATGCTATTGTAATGAATGTAGTAAGATGTGACCGAAAGTGGGAGAAAGGGCGCAAGAGATACCGAAACGGAACTGACCTGGCAACTTATAAATATGGATATTATGATAAGAATACAGAGACCCAGATATGGGGTGATGATTATGAAAGTGGCATAAGTTCTGCTGCTTTTGCTTTTGAACTTAGTGATTCGGTATTTTGTACTTTACCGGCAAGGAAGTATGTGAAGGGTGGGTTCAAATATGAGGATATAAGAATTGGGGATGTTCTGCGGTTAGATAATGATACACATAGCGTAATTGTGATTGAATCTGATGAATCTGGTGTATCTGTTATTGAGGGAGATTATAATGGTAGTGGTAAAGTCCAGTGGGGACGGAAGATATCTAAGGAAGAACTGATGGGCAGTATCAGCTATTATTACACCCGCTACCCGGAAAGATATATTTTATGGGATGACCCAGAATATAAGGATAAAAATAATAACAGTACTGGAAAAGAAGATAATAATGCTGATAAAAATAGTAATACAGATAAGAATAATAATCCAGAGAAAGATAATAACACCAAAGAGAATAATAATACAGACTATAAAGTTAAGACGGCAGGCGGAATTGTTACACAGGGGTTAATTTATAACAAAATATCTGGAAGCACAAATAAATTACAATTTGCGGGCACTACTATTAAAAATGGTTTGACATCATTTGAAATCCCGTCTTCTGTCAGAGTATTTGGCAAGACCTATAAAGTAACATCAATTGCAGATAATGCACTGAAAGGCAGAACCGGGCTTAAAAAACTTAAGATTGGGGCTAATATAGAACACATTGGCAGAGGTGCATTTGATGGCTGTAAAAATTTAAAAAACATAATAATTAAATCAAAGAAGCTTACAATAGAAAAAACAAACAATGATGCCTTTAAGGGCATAAACAGCAAAGCAGTAATAAAAGTACCCAAAGGCAAGGCAGAGTATTATAAAAAAATTGTATATGCTAAGGGTGCAGGAAAAAGTGTAAAAGTAAAGTAGCTGGAAGCATTGCTATGTTAATATTAAGCTATAAGACTGGATAACCGAAAATTTTATTAAGCGGACATATGCAGATATTTAAACTGGGGTGTTTTTATGTGTAATATGTGGTATAGTATATTATATAATTATGATGATATATGTCTGTAAATGTAATAAGCAGAGTTATGGGGGTGCTGGATTATGTATGTCATAGGTATTACAGGCGGGGTCGGGAGTGGCAAGTCACTTGTGGCTGAAATTGCCAGCCACAAGTATAATGCAGGCGTTCTTATAGCTGACAGGCTTGGGCATTTTGTAACAGAGCCAGGGAAACCAGCATTTAAAAAAGTTACTGGAATATTTGGCGCTGGTATTTTGGGAAAGGATGGCAGCATTGACAGGAAAAAGCTTGCAGATATTATATTCAATGATGATAATGCACGTTCTGTTATAAATTCAATAATACATCCAGAAGTAATGTTATATATTGAAAATTATATTAATAGCAGGAAAGGGCAGGAGGGGTATATAATACTTGAAACAGCAATTATGTATGAAACTGGATGTGACAAGTTTTGTGATGAAACATGGTATGTATATGTACCAGAGGATATAAGAATAAAGAGGCTTTCTGAAAACAGAGGGTATACAGAAGAGAAGTCACGTTCAATTATCCAGAAACAGAAACCAGACAGTTTTTTTAGGGAAAGGGCTGGCAAGGTTATTGATAATACAGGAAGCATAAAGGATTTGGAACGCATAATAACGGGACTGCCCACATTCTCCATGCCTGTCATACGAAAATAAGAAGACGCCCCATATGGGGCGTCTTCTTATTCGTGATTTTTTCATTCTTTTATATGAAAAAATATATTAACATGCCTCAAAGACCCATTTCTGGCATGAGTTTCCATAATACGTCCACTGACATACATTTGCGCCATCATTTGTATTAAAGTTGTACACATCCAGTGCCTTCTTATCTTCTGTTACTTTCGTCACAATGCCATATACATTTTCCTCAGATGTTTCTACAACTTTGAACTTCTGGGCATCTGCCCCATTCGCTGAATATGTCTGGATATTGGCACCATCCTCTTCTGACCCATACTGGATATCCAGCATGTAACCATTTCCATTCTCCAGCGTGAAATAACCATCTTCATGGTTAGACAGATACCACTTCTGTCCCTGTACGCCGCTTCCTGTACCAATTTCTACATTCACACCGTTACCGCCGGTATTGTTTTCCACCTGAAGGTATTTCTGTGCGTTTATATTCTTTATGTAATACCATCCATCCGGAATCGTCTGGTTTCCGGTACACGTATCCTTATATGCCTGTATCACATTGTAGTACGCACTTTTCGGGACATCCAAGGATGAGAAAATCAATGGCCTCTGTCCTTGAATCCATGTTACCTGGTCCGAAATCCCCCACCATGTCAATCCAGTAATATTTCCGCCTGATTTTTTGATATTCAGCACATTTTTCATCAAATCATACAGATATTCCGCCAAATCCTCATCCGATTTGTTCGCTACATCAAGCTCTGTAATCTGGACTTCAAAGCCAGCATTTACAAATGCCTGAAGTGCTGCTGTATAATATGAAACGCTTGGGAACGTTGTTTCAAGATGTGACTGCATGCCAACGCCATTACAAATCTTTTTCTCTGCATTGATATAATTAATCATTGTAATGATATCACCGGCTTCCATATACGTATTAAAATCATTGTACATCAGGCTTACTGAATTTGTCAGATTGAAGTAATCCAAACAATCATACGCATACTGGAATGCGCATTTTACGAAAGCTGGCTTGTTTCCGCAATTTCCATAAATCTTATTCCAGCCGGAAGGTGTTGCGTGAAGATATTCATTAACCACATCCCATGTGTAGACTACGCTTCCATACTTGCCCGAATAAACATGGTTCATCACACTCTTTATGTAGTACTCCATACGGTTATTCATCTGGGACTCTGAAACATAACCATAGCTGTCTGAGTAACCAACCCTGAAAAACCAATCTGGTGTCTGGCTGTGCCAAACCAGCGTATGGGCACGTACGCCGATTCCATTCTCATAACAAATTTTGAGCACTTGATCGACCGTATCAAAATTTATCTTTGGAACGTAGGTATCCTGCATCGAAGATGGGATGTAATAACCCCAGTCCTTCGCCGTTTCCTGGCTAATCAGGCTGGGACTAGCACCTAACAATGCATCTGGTTTCATTTCATTTTCCAGAGTAATGCTGTTATAATGTGATTTAATATGCGAAAGTGTAGCAGAATCCTTTAACTGGTTCAATGTCACACAGTTACCCGAACGTCCAAACACTTTCCCATATGTATTCAGCAGCGTTTCATTTGCTGCTTTTGTTTCTGTTTCTGGCACCATGCAGGTTCCCAATATGAGCACACCAATCAGAATAGCAGAAAACAAGCGTTTTCCTTTTTGCAACATCTTCATTTTACATATAACCTCCAATATTTCTATTTTGCTTTGTTTGACGCTGCATACTATAACCCCAATACCTCCTTCACAAAATATTTGCCCCACAAAGCTTATTTATAGTGTAACACCATTCAATTTTCAGCGTCAATCCTTTTGGACAAAAGTGCAGTATAAATACACAAAAGATTATTCCAGCCATGCTTAACATATTTACTATTTTATTAGTTTTTGATAATTTAATACCTCTTCTAAAAATTTTATATTATAAGCTTATCCCGTTTTCTTCTAACAGTTTCCTTGCACTTTCTATTGAATCTATGCCTGTTTTGTTTTTAATTGGCGCAAATTCTTTATTCCTTTCAACTTCAAATGGAAGGCATGTATCAAGCATGTGTATCATATCCAGGATAAGGGTTTCAAATTTATATCCATTTGGTTCTTCTGGGTTAATAAAACTTCCATTTTCATCCATATAAGGTATTTTCTTTTCAACAATATGCAGGGGCAGTTCATTATTGCATATTTCCTCCAGGTCACTTTCCCTGAAAAGGTAGTTTAATATTACACCAAAATTATACGCAGGCTCACCATTTTCATCCTTTGTATTGCGGAGTTGTTCTGTCTGTTCATAGTATTCAACAATAGAAGGGCGTCCGTCTTCAAGGCACATTACACCGACTTTCTCGTCAGGGTCTGCCTTGCGCACAACTTTTGCACCTACAGAGCAGTTTTTGTGTATTACAGCACCAATAAAACATGGGTCTGCAATACGCTGTAGTACATTATCTACAGCAAAAACATTAAGCCATTCAATTCCAGTTTTATGGATAAAGTCTGTAATGCCAGCATTTTTCATTGAAGAATACCATCCACCGTTGCCATTAGGTGAAGTTGCAATTTTATATTTATCCTCCATATATACTTTTCCTTCATATGTGGCAGCAGGAGCCATGTCCTGTTTAAAGAAATGTATATAATCTGGATTATATGTGAAGTAATCATGTTCTTTAAAAAATGCTGTAGTGGTTTCATGGTTTTTATCACTTGTCATAATAAAGAGATGTATCCATGTACCAGCTATATCAACAACATCAAGCAGGTTTCTTATAATACGCTGGAAGATATAGACAGGTTTTGTGATGCCTATATCGTACATTCCTTTCGGGTTAGCAGAACCAAGGCGCGTTCCCATGCCTCCTGCAAGCAGGACAGCACCAGCTTTGCCTGCACGTATTGTTTCAATTCCTGTCTTTGTAAATTCTTTCCTGTTTGCTTCAATTTCAGTCAGTGCCATTGCCCGGATTGGTGTAATTTTGCCGCGCTGGGTTTCTTTAATACCGCCAGTGACATTTGCAGTTACTGAAAAATCAGTCCCAGCAATCTGGCTGGTTAGCATTTCCTTTTGTTCCGGGCTTAAATCATTATAATATTTTAAAACATGTTCCTGTCCATATTTTGAAAGTTTATCCTTAGCCTCATTAAAATTCATATTAATAACCATACCTTTCTTAAATTAAAGCACTGTTCCAAGTTTTATGCTTTATGTGTTTTTTGTATACCAGACTAGATACGGCTTTATTATACATTATCAGAATATGGGCTGCAAGATAAACTTTAAAGCATACAGGACAAACTATGCCTTTGTTTGCTTAAAGAATATTTTTTCACCCAATAGATGGGGAATTACCAGGAAGAAATTTAATAGAGATTTAATAGAAATATAAATGTGATTGTGGTATTATATTAAAAATACAAAACTAGTGTTTGGAAGGACAGGTATATCACATATGAGAGAAATTTTGATTAGGGCTTTAGGATATGCAATTATGGTTATTGTTGGAATGGTTATTGTTGAGCTGGCCAGTGGAAATGGGATAAGTTTCCAATATGTAATTATTGCTGGGATTATTGCCTGTATTGTTCCAGTAAAACATGTCCATGCCAGGATTATGTTTTACTGGAAACAGTATTTCTGTTTTAGTAAGAAAACAATATACAGGATGTTTATTTATTTTTTAATTCTGTAAAAGAACCCTGCTTCATTGCACGCACTTTTGATGAAAGTCCAAAGAGATTGATAAAACCTTCTGCATCTTTATGGTTATACAGTTCACCTGTTGTAAATGAAGCAATAGACTCACTATATAATGAATATGGGGATGTTGTACCCATTTTTATTATGTTTCCTTTATAAAGTTTAAATTTAACTTCACCTGTAACATATTTCTGTGTTGATTCAATAAATGCCTGTACTGCTTCACGTAAAGGTGTAAACCATTTTCCTTCATATACGATATCTGCAAATTTATTGCCCATATCCTTTTTAGCTGTATATGTGTCACGGTCAAGTATTAATTCTTCAAGCTGCTGGTGTGCTTCCATCAGTATTGTACCGCCTGGTGTTTCATATACGCCACGTGATTTCATGCCAACTACACGGTTTTCAACAATATCAATAATTCCAATGCCGTGTTTGCCGCCAAGCTTGTTTAATTCACGTATAATATCAGAAACTTTCATTTCTTTTCCATTAAGTGTTTTTGGGACACCCTGTTCAAATGTCATTGTAACAGTTTCGCCTTCTTCTGGCGCATTTTCAGGTGTTGTGCCAAGTACAAGGAGATGGCTGTAGTCAGGTGCATTGGCAGGGTCTTCAAGTTCAAGCCCTTCATGGCTTATATGCCATAAATTCCTGTCACGGCTGTAGCTGTTATCAGCAGAAAATGGAAGGTTAATGCCATGTGCCTTGCAGTATTCAATTTCAGACTCACGTGAGTCCATAGTCCATTTGTCATCCCTCCATGCAGCAATAATCTTTAAGTCAGGTGCAAGCGCTTTAATCCCAAGTTCAAAGCGTACCTGGTCATTGCCTTTTCCTGTTGCACCATGGCAGATAGCAGTTGCACCTTCAATACGTGCAATTTCAACAAGCCTTTTAGCTATAAGAGGGCGTGCCATAGATGTGCCAAGCAGGTATTTATTTTCATAAATAGCATTTGCCTGTACACAAGGGACAATATATTCATCACAGAATTCATCTGTTACATCTTCAATATACAGTTTTGCAGCACCACATGCCTTAGCTCTTTCATCAAGGCCGTCCAGTTCACTTTCCTGTCCTACATCAATACATACACAGATAACTTCATAATCAAAATTTTCTTTTAACCAAGGTATG
>CAJTXH010000130.1 GCA_910580005.1 uncultured Lachnospiraceae bacterium
CCGTTGCGTGGGTTATCGTAGCGGAAGCGTGCCCCTGTACGGAATATTCTGGCTCCGGCACATAAACCGTCCATTCTTACACAAACACATGATAACTGGAAATTATCTTATGTTCATGGGGTTCATCATGTACAAGAGGTGTGTTTACAGTTTATTCATTCATGCGTTTGTCCTGAAATAATTTCAGTTATCCTATGCAAAAAAAACAAGCAACTGCCTGTTGCCTGTTTCCAAAAATCCTGTTATGTTTCATTTATCATTATAAAACCATTAAGGTTGCCTCTTTTTCCTCCAGACGCCCTGTGCGAAAATAATACCATATTGCTGCAGCAGGTACAGAGACCTGAAATATGTATATTTTCTTTCTTTAACCCAGCAAGAAGAAGCTGGTGGAAGTTAGCTGCCCATAAGTCAAGCTGGTACTTTTTTTCTTTTGTATTTTTACAGTAGAAAATATCCTTCCAGGTGTTTTCAGGATAAGCTTTTTTAATCCTGTTTATTACATCTCCACTCACTTCGTAACAGCCCTGGCATACCGAAGGGCCAATTATGCATTCTATATCACCAGGAGAACTTCCAAACTGCTCTTCCATCTTTTTTACAGTTTTGCTGCCAATAAAACCAACTGTCCCCCGCCAGCCTGAATGTGACGAAGCAATAACTTTCTTTACAGGGTCAGCAAAAAAAAGCGGCACACAGTCTGCATAAGAAGTCGCAAGCATAATTCCTGGCACATCTGTTACCATGCCATCTATGCCAGACAGCCTCTTTTCTATTTTTTCACCTGCCGCATATGTTTTATCAACATACATTACTTTAGTATCATGAACCTGGTCAGATAGTACAAGGTCTTTATAATTTCCATTCATTGCTTTGCACACACGCTTATAATTTTCAATTACATTTTCTTTATCATCACCTCTGTTAAATCCAAGGTTAAGGCTTGCAAAGCGTCCTTTGCTTACACCGCCAAGCCTTGTAGAAAAACCAAGGCTTAACCAGCTATGTTTCCTGAAAGGTGTAAACCTTATTAGTGGCACTTCACTGCTGTCATCAACATAACAGGCATTTTCTGCGCCATGCTGGTAATAACACTTGCCAGCATCTGGTTTTATGCTATCCACAACCCTGTACAGTTCATTTATACCATACAACATAAAAACCCTCCCTAAAAAGCATCCTTTATAAGATGTATCTGGTTTCCTGTAATTGCAACAATATCAAAACGGCATTGAATTTCCTCTGTCCCATAGTTACGGATAAGAAAATCCAGTGCTGCCTGCCTTATGCGTTGTCTTTTTATGCCGTTTACAGCACCTTCAGGGCTTCCTGACATAGTGTTCTTCCTGTACTTTACTTCTACAAATACAGTATATCCGTTTTCTTCTGCTATAATATCAATTTCGCCATAACGGCAGTAGTAATTCCGTTTTAAAATATTATAGCCCCTGCACTGTAAAAAATCCACAGCTACCTGTTCATATTTTATGCCAGTTTCCCTTTTATTTATGCTGTCCACCCCTTCCGTATGGAAAATGCCTGTCAGCGTTTTTTATTATCCATTACTTTGCCTTTTATCTTATCCATGGTATCAACAAAAACAAGGACTTCTGCAACAACCTGGTAAAGTTCTGGTGGTATATACTCCCCTATATCAAGTTTTGATAAATCACTTGCAAGCTTTTCATCCTTATGTACAGGAATATCCTCTTCTTCTGCTTTCTGTATAATTTTATCAGCAAGGTATCCCTTTCCAGTGGCAATAACCTTAGGTGCTTTTTCAGTACGCTGGTATTCAAGGGCTATTGCTGCCTTGCTGCTGCCCCTGAGGTCATTCCTGCTGTATATTTTCCTGTTTCTGTTATTACTGTTATTATTAGAATTGCTGCCATATGCCATATTGTTACCACACCTTTCATATACAGACAGGAATTTATATAAATTTTTTAATAAATGTCTTCCTGTGCAAAGGGCACGGGCCATATTCCTTAATTGCTTCAATATGTGCTTTTGAGCCATATCCTTTATGTGAGGCAAAACCATATACAGGATACATCTGGTCAAAATCCAACATAATCCTGTCCCTTGTAACTTTGGCTATTATACTTGCTGCTGCAATGGAAACACTGCAGGCATCACCTTTAATAATGCCAGCCTGCTTATATTTTATCCTGGGTATTGTAACAGCATCCACAAGTACCATTCCAGGCTCTTTGCCCATATTTTCTATAGCAGCCTGCATAGCTTCATATGTAGCCTGCAATATATTTATTTCATCTATCCTGCCGGCAGAAACTATTCCAACACCATATGCAACTGCCTTGCTGGTTATTTCATCATACAATTGTTCCCTTCTGGCGGCAGAAAGCTTTTTTGAGTCATTAAGGTAAAGAATTTCGCAGTCTGCAGGAAGTATTACTGAACCTGCCACAACAGGGCCTGCCAGCGGGCCTCTCCCTGCCTCGTCAATACCTGCTATATTCTGGTAAGCAGCATATTTCCTTTCAAAAACTTTCATTGCATCAAGGCGCTTAAGCTCCAAGAGCAGCTTTTCATCTTCACGCCTGGACTTTTCAATTAACTGCCTGACCCCTTTTCTTTCGTCATCTGCATATAAATCATAAAGTTCTTTTCTTCTGGCATTATCTGCCATATTAAATTCATTACGTATTTCACTAACTGGTTTACCCATATATTCTCCAATCCTGGCAGTAAAATATACAATATGCCTGCACTGTTTTGCAAAATGTATATTATATTTTTTTAATACGTGAAAAAGGCCATATACAGCAGAATGCTTCGCCTTCAATATCTTTTCTCTTTACCATTCCTACATATGTATATCTGCTGTCTGTACTCATATTCCTATTGTCACCAAGTACAAAATATTCATCCTCTGCAAGCTGCACAGGTGATTCAGCAATTCCAGGGTCTTCAATTTTTTCATCTGAGTAAATGTCATCATCAAGCTTTTTGCCATTAATGTAAACTGACCCGCCAATAATCTGTACAATCTCCCCTGGCAGGCCTATTATACGTTTAATATAATAAAGCTTTTTGCCATCCTTATCCCTGTCAGTTATTGGAAATACTATTACATCATAGCGTCCAGGGTCTTCCCAGTAATAAGAAAGCTTCTGTATTATAACAGAATCATGGTTTTTAAGGGCAGGCTCCATTGAACCACCCTCTATTGTTGTCTGGTGTGCTATATTGGAATTAATAAACATAGACAGGAAAAAAGCGGCAACAATACATGAAACAGCAAGCAAAAAGTTATGAATCAGTTTTTTCCCCTTGCTTTTTGCACTATTTACTGGGTTTCGCACTTCTGTAACAGGTTCAAATGCTGCCTGTATAATATCCTGTTTTATACTGCTGGTATCAATTTCCTCCATTACCTTTTCCCATGAATGGCTGGCATTTGCTGCATTTAATTCATGCAGTCCGCCGAACAGTTCCCCGGCAGTTGTCCCTCCCCTGACAATTTCTAAATTCCTGCAGGCTTCAAGGCTTTCTTCTATAAGGTTTTCATCATACATAATAATCCCCCTTGCCGTACTTTTACGGCTCAAATACCTAAGGTGTTTCAAGGGTAATTGCACCAAGTTTCCCTGCACGGAAATCATCTATAAGAAGTTTCCCTGCTTTATCTAAATCAGGCTCTGCACCACTTTTAATACATCCCCTGCTGGATGCTATAAGCCTTAATATCTCCGCACCACTGCTGGTACTGCCAGCCCCGGTGTTGTAATAGCTGTTAATTGCATCTGGATAATTTTTGCCTAGAAAGTCTATAAGCATTATGCTTAATTCATATATATTATAAAGTTCATCTTTTATTGCACCAGTAAATGCAAGCCGCATGCCTGACTGCTGGTCTTCAAATTTAGGCCAGAGTATGCCAGGTGTATCTAAAAGCTCTACATTTTTATTAAGCCTTATCCACTGTTTCCCTTTTGTAACGCCTGGCTTATTGCCAGTTTTAGTACATGCACGTCCTGCAAAACTGTTAATAAATGTAGACTTTCCTACATTGGGTATGCCTGCAACCATTGCCCTTACAGGCCTGTTAATAATTCCCCTGCGCCTGTCACGCTCAATTTTCTGGGAACACGCCTCTTGTATTATATTATTAACAGATTTGACACCCTTGCCATTTTTAGAATTCACCTTTGCGGTAAAATAGCCCCTGGATTCATAATATCCCACCCATCCATCTGTAACCCTGCTGTCTGCCAGGTCATATTTATTTAAAACCAGAACCCTTGATTTTCCATTGGCAAGAGTGTCAATATCAGGATTTTTACTACTATATGGCACTCTTGCGTCAACAAGCTCAACAATAACATCTATAAGCTTAATATCTTCCTGCATAGCCTTTTTCGCCTTTGCCATATGCCCTGGATACCATTGGAACTGCATAATATAAATTCTCCATTTCTAAAAAACACCTCTTTGCCAAGTGGCGTTTTGTCATCTTTATTGCTCTTTTACACTGCTGCTGTCTTCACCAAAGCCATTAATATTGTTAATAATTGCAAATGAATTAGTCCTCAGCCATGCTTTGCCAACAATGTTTTTCTTTGGAATATTGCCTGTATTGGCATTGCGGCTGTCTTCACCTTCATTCCTGTTATCACATAATACAAAATATTCATCTTCGTCAAGGACGACATCTTCGAGCGCAAGCCCACCATTTTCCATTGCAGGAAAATTGTATTTTTCTTCAAGTTGTTTTCCGTCAATATACAGATAACCGTCCTCAATTTTAACAGTTTCACCTGGAAGCCCCATTACACGGGCAACTGAATAATAGCTGTGCTCTGAACCATCCTGCTGTATAATAACAACATCATTTCTCTTAATAGAAAAAATGGCATAAGACATTTTGTTGATTAGCACATCATCCCCGTCTTTAAGGGTCGGGCTCATATAATCTCCAGACACTTTCATTTTTTCCAGCCCATAATGGGTTATGGCATATGCAGCAGTTACAACAACAGCAATTTCTATAAGTGTTATTACAATCTGGGCAAGTATTGACTTATATTTTTTCCTGCGGTCTTCCAGATTAAAGTCATATTTCATAAAACACTTTTTTCTCCAATCACTTTATTAGTATTCCTGCAAAACCTTTAAAGCATGTTTTGGAATAAGGCACTCAAAATGTTCTTTGCAGTATTGTTCTGCATATGGCTGGTTTACACAAAGTTCACCATATTCTTTGATATAATTGCAAAGGTTGTCAAATTCACTGACTTTAAGCTTGCCTTTCTTTATAAAAAGGTAGTAGTCACCCAGGACCTTGTCCTTATACACACGGCTTGTCACAGGTTTGCTGTATGAAACTGTAGATGCAAAAAATTCCAGGTCATGCAGTGAATTAAAGCGGAAAAGCTTTGCAGCAGATAGTTTTTTCTTTTCTTTTTCATGTGTTATCCTTTCAATTTCTTTTAAATGCTTCTGGTAAGCGGCCTTGTCTGCTTCTGTAAACTTCCTGCCGCCAGTTTTGTTCAGTTCATCAATATTTTCTGACATATGTACATCCTGGACAGCAGCACTGCCCTTGTCACCCTGCCAGTCCTGCAAAAGCCCGTTAATAACTGTTTCAACAGAAGACTCGTCTATCATACCTGCCAGATTCTGCAAATGGTGCAGCACATTCTGCAGGTTTTCATCACCATGGTCTGAAAATGTAATCATAAGTGAATTATCCGGCATACGCATAAGCTGCATTGAAATCATGCCGCTTTCAACCTCATAGCCTACCTCTTCTTCTGCACGTTCCACAATCTGCTCTAAAAAAGCCCTTGATTTCTCCTGGTTTGTAAAAAAATCTTCTATCTCGAATCCATATTCATTCATTTCTTCTTCTGTCATACGGCACTGTACTGTATTTTTATCAATGCGTTGAAAATCCATTCTATAACCTCCTTATACTGCTTACCTATATCTTAACCCCTGTTTGCAAATATGTCAACTTGTGAATTGCTTCCATGCATAGTTTTTGAACTATTTAATTACTAATTACAGCTGGTTACATTCGAGTATTTTTGACATATTTTGTACCGAAAATACCAGTTTAAGATTTCTTTATTCCATATCTGGCAGTGCCATGTCTGTTCTAAGCTTTTTTATTACAAAAACTTCAGCTTTATTATCCTATTAAAACTTCCTTTCCTTTAAATGCAAACCCATAATGACGTATCCTGTCTTTTGTAATCCCACGTGAGATAAGTTCTGCATCATAATTTTTTTCATAAATCTGTTTTAATGCATTTTCTACTGTATCACAAAGGTTTTTGTCTTTTCTTGGGTTAAAAACTTTAAACTCTATAATAATTGCATCATCATAACTGTTTTTTGGCTGCATCATTACATCATACCGTCCAAAACCACTCTGCCTGTTGGACCTGATATAATAACGTTCTGCCATGTCAACTATTAAACCCAGGACGAAACCATGGTAAAAACGTTCAGGCTGTGTTTTTTCTGATGGTTTGTTTCCTGTATCAAAACTGCTGAACATTTCTTCTGATACATCATTTATAAACTGGTTCATATAATCCAGGTCACCAGCTAAAAGCGCCTCCTTAAAACCATTGTATGAAGTTAAATATTCCGGGAACCAGCCTGAAACCATATTTTTAAACATAAGGCTTGTTTCATAATTAGTAACCCCAAGTTTATAATGGAATTTCCCACTGTTATGGTTTAAATGCCTGGATAATGGTTTTAAATAACCACTTGCAACAAGCAGGCTCCATACCGCTCCCTCTGCACTTTCCAGCTGGTCAAATACAACCTGTTCTTCAAGGTCTGTTTCTAGGTATCTGCCTGCAAGCAAATCTTCCATCTGCATTTTCATCTTTGGTGTACCAGCCATAATTAAACCAGAAACCAGTTTATTTGAAGATGTGTCTGCCCAGTATGTCCCATATTCTCCAGAATCAAGGAATTTTGTAATTGACCATGGATTATAAATATCTGCTATATTTCCAAAAACAAAACCATCATACCATTTTTTAACCTCTTCTTTTTCTGCCGGAAGCCCTCTTTCATCCAGCGCATTAAAAACTTCTTCCTCTGTAAAACCAAATGATGTACAATATTTTTTAGATGTTGTAGTAACCACCTCTAAATTGTTCAAATCTGAAAATATAGATTCCTTGCTCACCCTTGTGATACCTGTTAAAAGCCCCCTCTCAAGGTATGGGT
>CAJTXH010000131.1 GCA_910580005.1 uncultured Lachnospiraceae bacterium
TCAGTGCTGAAAGCACTGCTAGTTACTATGAACAGCGTAGCTGTGAATAGTAACGCTAGACTGTTGCAGCAGAAATCCCAGCTATATAACCACTTGTCCATGCCCATTGCAGATTATAGCCGCCACATATGCCATCTATATCTGTTATTTCGCCTGCAAAATAAAGCCCGCTGCAAATCTTTGATTCCATTGTATCTACATTAATTTCTGATACTGGCACGCCCCCACATGTTACCTGTGCTTTATCAAAACCACCTGTTGCTTCTGGGTTTAAGCGCCATTCTTTCATTGTTTTTGCAATTTTATTTATCTCTTTATCTGTAATTCCTGCAGGCTTGCATTTTACAGATATTCCACATTTTTTAAGAAGTGCCATTGCAAGCCTGCTGTTTAAAATGCCCTCCAGCATATCACCTGCACTTTTGTTTACAGGGTCTGCCCTGTGTGTTTTTAATTCCATGGTAATTTCCTCCACACTGTATAAAGGCATAATGTCTATAATAAGATATGGTTTTCTTTTGTTATACAATTCCACTGATATGTATCTGCTAACCTGGAATACAGGTATTCCCGATATCCCTTGTGCCACAAACTGCAGCTCACCACTGTCTTTACACAATAACCGCCCTGTACCACTGTATGCCCTGACAGTCCCTTTTGTCCTTACGCCTGCCCAGTCTTTCAGAAACCTTTCATTTAATATACATGATGTAAGTGCTGGAAGCGGCGGGACTACTGAATGTCCAAGGCATTTTGCAATTTTATACCCTGAGCCGCCAGACCCATGCACATACCCGGCCCTGCCACCTGTTGCAATAATAAACTTTTTCGCAAAATACTGTTTTTTATCTGTTTCTATAATAAAACCATCTTGTAGTTTATGTTTTTTATTAATATGTATTGTTGCTTTAACTACTTTTTCATCTGTATGTATAACTGTACCTGTATTTACGAGCTGCCTTTCCAATATATTCCTTACACTTGACGCCTGCCCTGTCAATGGATATACATACCCGTCTTTTTCATATGGCATTATTCCATATTTTTTAAATAGTTCTATTGTTTCCCTGCATCCAAATTTCTTTAATGCATCCCATGCAAACGAGCAGCCATCTTCACCACTGCCCCTGTAACATTCCTTTGACTGGTAATAATTAGTATAATTGCATTTGCCATTGCCAGTTGCAAGTATTTTCTTGCCAGGCAGGGACATTTTTTCAATAACAGTAACGCCTGCCCCGCTCCTGGATGCAGCAAGGGCAGCCATTATACCTGCTGCCCCTCCTCCCGCAATTAATATATCTGTATTTTCCATTAAAATTCTCCCTGTAACTTACGAAGAATAATTCTCCAGAATACTATAAAGCTCGTCCTCATCCTGGACTTCTATTCCATTTTTTAGTGCACGCCTTTCTTTTGCATGAAGGTTTTCAGTTTCTATGCCTGTATATTCATATACCGTTTTTTTATCGCCATAATAAGCAACTACTTCACCATCAACTGCAATAAGGTAATATTTAAACTTTACTTTTGAACTGTTATATATCTTTCTTACAATAAGGCGTTCATTTGAAAAACTTGTGACGCCCATGCTCTGTAACCCTTTTAAAAACTCTTCTGCTGGCACGTCTTTCATATAATCTTTGCAGAAATTATCTGCATCTTCCCTTTTAAGCCCTACAAGCTCTTCTGGAAGTGTTTCATACTCAACAGTAGTTGTATCTTTTACAGCATCATAATTTTCAATCTGGTAAATAGTCTGTACTGAAAGTGTATCATAATCACTTGTATCTGCCTGTACATTGTCTTCTTCCATATGCTGCTGTCTTTCTGAAAGTTCTTCATACCTTGATTCCACTTTATCTGTAACAACCGCATCAATTTCATTATAAACTTTTTCTTGGCTGCTTATCTGCATTTCCTCAAAATGTTTTAGTGCTGATTTATAACAGATATAATTGCCAAGGGCAAATACAGCCAGCAATGCACATATACTACAGGAATATTTAATTACACTTTTCATAAAATCACCGGACCTTTCTTTACAGCCTTAATATTATTATCGCCCGGCAAAACCATATTTATACAGTCCAGAAACCATTTTCAAGAAAAAACCGTGCTGCTTTTTCTGCGCCTTTCGTAATCTGCTGGTTATATCCAATCATCTCCAAAAGTTTTATTGCATTACGTGTTTTTGTAGTGCCTTTCCTGAGTTTATAGTCAAAAACAACATTATTCTCCTCAACTTTTTCTTCAAAATGGTAATTATCAAACCTGCCTGACAGTATTTTGGCAAGTTCAAGGTCATGTGTTGCAGCAAAACACATTGCATTTGCATCTGCTATACATTCAAGTATCTTGGAAGAAGATGCTATACGCTCAAGTGTATTAGTTCCTCTTAAAACTTCATCTATAAAACACAATACTGGTATATCTGCTTCTGCTGCTTTGTCAATAATCCTTTTAAGCGATTTTATTTCTACAATATAATAGCTTTCATTACTAAAAATATCATCCCTCAATGCCATTGATGAATATATATGGAAAAAACATGAACTGTAACTGCCTGCAAGCACTGTATAAATTGTCTGTGCAAATATTGCATTTAGTGCAGCTGTCTTTATAAATACTGATTTGCCAGAGGCATTAGAGCCTGTAATCAATATACTTCTGCCAGTATTTACTGAATTTTTAACAGGTTCATCCAAAAGCGGATGGTATAAATCTGTAAATTCCATTGTTATATCTCTTTTTGAAACTGCTTTGTGAAGCACTGGTACACACCACTCACTAGTACCTGCCCTGAATGATGCAATTGAAACCATACTATCTATATAACCTATTGTATTATAAATCCCAATTAATTCCTTTTCGTGTTTTTTAAGTTCCTCTGCCATATTGCAGATTTTTATTAAGTCTATATGAAAAAGGATTCTTATGTAATCCATAAGTGAATCAAGTAAATCCCCAGTCATATTCCCACCTGCAACAATCCAGCTGTTACTGTTGAACTTTTTAAGGCAGCGTGCACATGAAACAAGGCGTTCTTTATATTGTCCAATACCCTGGATATCTGCTTTTGCAACACTTTCTGACTGGCTGGTAATTCTTGCTATAAATGTGAAAATCTGTATATAAGAATCCATTTCTGCCTTGCTTCTGTAATATGTTATTACATTGTGTATAATTATAATAGCTGTTATAAGTACCATTACAGCCGGTTTTACCATACAAAGGCACAAAGAAACCAGAAGTGCCAGGCAGGAAAAAATATGGTATAATCTGCATCCTGTGTCCATACCACTAATAGTTTTAATATAACTATATACTGAAACCTTATTTAACTTGCCAATACCTGCAAGTGCCATCTGTAGTTTTATACGCTCATTTTCATCTGCCTGTATGCAGTTAATTGTATTTTCCCTTTCTTCCAGCAGGGAAATGTCTGTACAAGGCTTGCGCAAAAGGGCATACAGGTATTCTTCACCTATAGAAGTCATTGTATGGTTTAAATCCATAAATACTGCATCTATATCAAGGTCATTGCATGTTATGTCATCAACATCCCCGTCAGATACATTCTGCCTGTAATAATATTTTATGTTCTCAAAAAGCTCATGTGAATATTCATCCCTTGACGGACTGCCCCATGTATTTTTAAGCCGCAGGAAAAGCCTCTGCTTATACTTGCGTTCATCATAAATTCCTTTAACAATAAGAAGCAGTACCAGTATTACAGCAATAATTGCAATTTTGTAAGTAGTGTCCATAACAAGCCTCCGTTTTTAATGTTTTAGGCGATTATACCAGAAAATACTAGAAATACAAAACCAGTTTCTTTTCTATATTATGGCTTTCCTGATACCGGGATTATATATACATTATCCAGGACACCAATCTGTACATACAAAATACTATAATCTTCTAAGTGGCCTTGCTATGAAAATAAAACCCACGGCCAAGAACTTGAACCTTGACAATAAATGTTTTAAACAATCATGAAGGCATATTTATAAAACAATTGCTCTTAACTATATGGTGCCAGCACTATGTATGTATAACATTAGCAAGAAATATATCAATCCGTTGTGCTCTGCCACTTTAATTAACAAAGCAGGTTTTATAGTGGTTTTTGTGCCAAGTATAAAGGTATTGTATCTATAATCTTAATTTGATTGTTATTTTGTAAAACAGCGTCTCTAATTCCTGAATAATATAATGATTTATGAGGTTCTTCTAAAGTTATATGCTCGCAATGAGTACCTATATATGAAATATATTCATCCGCTGTCAGTATTCTCTCACTTTTCCATTCACAGTAACTGCAATTAATAAATCCATATTTAGTGACATTTTCATAATTAATTTTACAACCATATTTTTGCCTGACACGAAAATATTTGTCATATACTTCTTGGATCTTCTCATATAAATCCACGTTAGAGCTTCTTTCATCAGAACGTGTCATGAACATTGCTAAATATCCACCTGGTTTTAATACTTGAAACGCTTTAGTAAAAGCTATCTCTTCTGGAATCCATTGAATAGCCGCTGCTGAAAATACTAAATCATACACATTCTCTCCCAGATTGTAAGTTTCAAAATCGTCATTGATAATTTTGAAATTACTATATATACTAAACTTCCTTTTCATGAAAGATGCAAAATTTTCCCCAAGTTCTATTGCTGTATAATCACAACCAGTTAATAAAACAGGCTCTGTTGCCTGCCCTGTTCCAGGTCCAATCTCCAATACTTTTTTGTTATAATCAAGATGACAAACAAGACTTAATTTGTCAAAAAGTTCTTTGCAATATCTTGGGCGGTTTTTGTCAAATTCTTCAGGAATCCTATCAAATGTTTTTCTAAAATCCATATTTTACTGCCTCCCTAAACACTATTTATATCTTTCCTCTATCAACCAATAATATTGACATTCTGATTATATCACCCTTACTCTCTATTTTCAACAAGAAAACCGCAAAGGCTCTGTGACCTTTACGGTTTTAAAAACAATTGGCAGAACAAATCATTTCCGCTTATCCCATCGAATCCGCAAACCCCTTTTTGATATTCTCCTGCCGAAAACCCCATTGCATCTTTTACCCTGCCAGCGTAAATTGCAGCCGTAGGCGGCTTCAGAGAATAGTCTTTTGTATATTTTGGCGTTATTCCAATTTGGAGTATGCTAAATCTCCCCCAAACCATACCAATTTATCATTTTTTCCTAATTACAAAACCGACAAGCGATAAATATTTACCTATGCCCTTTTCAAAATATTCTTTATCTCTGACAGCAAACGGATGATCTGACAAAAACCACTCCTCCCATGCAATATCAAAACTATCCAGATCAAATGCCATCTCTATTTCAAATTCACCAGTCTTCCCAAAATGATTTCTCCACCATTCTTTACTATGGAAAAGTTCATATTCGTTTTCTTCCCCATTTGCCCATTCCATGATTAATGGTTGTTCTGAACCATGAATCTCTTCCTTTAAGCCAGGCATAGCAATAATAAGTTTGCCATATTCCTTTAACAAGGGCAGAATTTTATTCTGTAGAAAATCCGGCTGTGTCGCAAAATAATGAAAAGAGTCAATACTTACAATGGCATCAAAATAACGATCTGCAAACGGAAGATTATTTGCATCAGCATGAACCGGAATGACAAGATTGCCGATTCCCCATTTTTTGATTACAAATGTAACCCAAACCAGATTGTAAATAATATATAACTTTTATTTATAAAACATCAGAAAACTTTACCGCTGCAATTTTCTTCTTTCCAAACCAATCTCTTCACAGTTCTTGGAATTAACTTTTGAAATGTCAACCATCCTCTCTGTCACGTTCCATAGAATCATAGGAAAGATTTACAAATATCAGCCGTTCTATAAATGATTTCATTTCTCCAGTGATATTTCCCAAGTACACCGGAGATCCAAGTAACAATACATCGCTCGATATTATCCGCTTCAATACTTCTGTCATACCATCCTTCATTACACAGCACCCAGCCAATTTACCTACTTTCCTCTTGCAACTAAAGCAACTGCAACATCCTTTGAAGTCTAAACCATAAAGATGAACTAATTCCGTCTCTGCGCCTGCAGATGCCGCTCCCTCAAGAGCCTTCTTCAGTAAAGTAGCAGTATTCCAGCTTTTTCTTGGGCTTCCGTTAATTGCTATTGCCTTCATAAAAAATCCCTTTCTCTTTACATTTCTAAATTTTTCTTTATAATCTAAGTATAGCTATAAGATACAAAAATAAAAGTACGCACATTTTTGTGCCCTAAAAGAGAGGATAAAATGTCTGACAATAATTTATACAATGGTTCATGTGAAATTGTAAATGCCCTTAACCTTCTTAGCGGCCGCTGGAAACTGCCAATTTTGTGGAAACTATCCTATGGAAATATACGGTACAATGAACTCAAACGGCAAGTTCATGGTATTACTAATATTATGCTAACACGCTCTCTGCAGGAACTGGAAGCCCATGGTTTAGTCAGCCGCATTCAATATTCAGAGATTCCTCCCCATGTTGAATATTGTTTAACACAAGCCGGACTAAAGTTAGTTCCCGCTTTACATGAACTGAAAAAATGGGGCGAGGAACAGGCTGTCTTTGAAAGGCAGTTACATTCAACTTCCAAAACTAAATAAAGTATCATATTCCCGTCTCCTTACAGATGCCGCAGGTTCTCGCGGTATCTGCGAAGTTCCTTCTCGTCCACTGAGCCAATAACCTTATCCAGCCATTTTATCATCTTTTTCCTGTCTTTTGGCAGTTGCCCCGCCACATTGATGCAGTTCGACGCCCCCATAGTTGCAAAAAAGGTGTCAATCTCAAGGCTGCTTATCAGCATCCTAAGTTCGTACAGCTTTTCTATCTCCGATTCCTCTGTCCAGTTCCCGGCCTGGATCTCCTGGTACAGTTCCGAGGACTGGTAGATGGTCAGCATGGAGGAAACGATGACCTCCGGGTGGAGCTGGTTGAACACTTCCGCCGTGTTCCTCACGCCTTCCTCCATATGCCCGGAGCCATATATCCCGGCAAGGTAGAAGAAATTATAGTCCATGCCCACTTCATCCAGCCTCCTGCATTCCTCTATGATTTCCTTTGTTCCAAACCCTTTATGCATGAATGACAGGGATTCCTCGTCCCCCGCCTCC
>CAJTXH010000132.1 GCA_910580005.1 uncultured Lachnospiraceae bacterium
TTTGACGAAAAAAACGTGTCAAAAATCCTCGAATTTAATTGACTGTGAATAGTAATGCGTAATAACTAATTTTATTTCATTGACTTAAATTTTTTATTCTGTTAACATTTAACCAGAACAGGTGCTCAAAAACAGCAGGAGGTTAGCATGACAAGGAAATTATCCGAAATGACATTGGAAGAATTGTGGCAGTTATTTCCTATTATTTTGACTGCACATGATGCCAAGTGGAGTGAATGGTACAATGATGAATATGAAAAATTATGTGTTATTTTGTCAGGCATGAAAACAAGGATAAGCCATATAGGAAGTACCGCAATAAAAACTATATGGGCAAAACCGGTTATTGATATTCTTATTGAAATACCTTTGGAGAATGACATAGGTAAAGTTAAAACATTGATTATCCAAAATGGATATATTTGCATGGCAGAAAACAAACAAAACATATCTTTTAATAAGGGGTATACAGAAAAAGGTTTTGCTGAAAAAGTATTCCATTTGCATTTGAGGTATTGGGGCGATAATGATGAACTGTATTTTAGGGACTACATGAATGATAATCCAATGGTGGCGAAAGAATATGAAAAATTAAAGTTATCACTTTGGAAATTGTATGAGCATAACCGTGACGGATATACAAATGCAAAACATGATTTTATATACAAATATACCAAAACCGCAAAAGAAAAATATAAGGACAGGTACTTGTGATAACTAAATTCAACAAGCAATACAGGGCAGAGAACACGCTCCACATTTTGGGGATTTTCTGTTACTGGGCTAACGTAAACAGAACTGGAAATTATCTTAATATTTTATGGGGCATATAATTTTACATGCCCCTTGTTTTATAAAACTTCTTTTATTCATATGATGTCCAATTTTTAAGCCATGCCATTCCTGGATATAACTTTTCTGTACGCACAAAATATTCCACACATTTTGCAGCAAGTTCCGGGTCATCCATAGTATAACGCATTAAAATAATGGACTGTCCATCAGCAGCATCCATAGGTGACCACTCATCAGAATCAATATAATCTGGATTAAAACATGAATATGCACATTCATCAGATGTAAGATTATTTTCAATATATTGTAAAAAAATTAAATTATTACTGATTTCAACCTGCATATAGTCACCTTCCAAATCTGGTTCTTTATCTAATAAAATTCCAAGGTCTTTCTTGTTCTGTATATATTCCAGTAATACACTTAAATCTTCCTCTGTTATTTTTCTGCCATAATTTCCAAGCCTGCCAGATAAATTTCCAAGTAAATCAGATACATACAAAGCTTTTATGCCTTCTTGCATTTTCTCTGGTGTTTTACCCTCCGGTATAACTGACTGTTTGTGTACAGGCATTAGTTGCCTGCTTATAACTTCCTTTGCATCTTTTGGCAGGTTTCTTACACGTCTTAGGAATGCTTCTGCTGCTTTTGCCTCTTTTCCATTATATGTATATTCCAGTTTTCCAGCTACATATTCTGTAGCAGAGTTAAACAAACTGCACATATTAAATACTGCTTCCCATGCTTCTTTTATACTCCCACTAAAATATGTATCCAGGTATTTCTGGTACTCTTCCATTCCAATCCATTTATAAAGATATTTTGCTGATTTGCCTGTACTAACACTAAACCCTGTTATTATGCCAGCTTTCCATGACAGCATTTTCTCAAGCTGTTTGCGCACAACAAAATTTGCCATATCTTGTACATATGGCATCTCTTCACGCCATAAACCTTTTGCCAGGTTATTGCTGCACCACCAGAATTCATTTACACATTCCCTGAACAATGCTTCTGAAGGTTTCTTTACATAGTAATCCTCATCTGTTGCTTCTGGTATTTCTGGCAATATATTTTTTTTATCCAATAAAACCTTGCAAAGCTTGTCCTTCAGTATATTTTCTTTAGCATGTATAACTGTTTCCACATGAAGGTCAACTCTGTTGCCATCATCAAACTGCATTAACCATCCATAAATATTTTCTTTATCACTTACATATTGCACGCTTTCATCAGGATACTGCATATATAGAATATTTCCAAACTTATTAATCCAGAATATATCATTAATAAAAGGTTCTGTTTCTTCTACTACAAATACAATGTCATAATCCTGGAAAATATCTTTCGGCACATTTTTATTTGTTCTTGAACCATTCATATAAACTGCTAAAATCCTGTTATCTGCTTTTGCAATATCCATAAACAGTTTATACATCTCTTCTTCACTACGCATAGGCTGCCCTCCTGTCAGACTGGAACTTCTGCCTGGTGTTTTAATAGTTCAAAAAACTCATCTTCTGGCATAGGTTTTGCATAATAATAACCTTGCACCTGGTCACACCCTATGCTTTGAAGAAGTTCTATCTGGTCTTTCGTTTCCACTCCTTCCGCAAGCAGCCCCAGGTCAAGCCTGCCAGCCATTGAAACAACCTGTTCCAGCAAAAGCCTTCCCTTTTCTGAAAGCATCATATTTTCTATAAACTTTTTATCAAGCTTTATTACATCAAAAGGGGTTTCAAGCAGTATGTTTAAAGAAGAATAACCGCTTCCAAAATCATCCATAAGCAATGTAAAACCTTCTTCCTTTAATTGCAGTGCCTTAAGGCTTATCTGCTGGTTATCTGCTGTTTCTGTTATTTCAAGTTCAAGAAGGTTTTTCGGGATGCCATACTCTTCTATCATATTAGAAAGCACATGTAAACATTCATCATCTCTCAAATGCACCCTTGAAACATTTACAGAAACCGGGCATGTCTTAATCCCGTAATCCATGCACTTTTTGATAAAACTACATGCCTTTTCCCATATATAATAATCAACTTTCCTTATAAAGCCATTTTCTTCAATAACAGGTATAAACTGGTCAGGATAAATCATTCCACGTTCAGGGTTGCGCCATCTGACAAGTGCTTCTGCCCCTATAATTTCATTTTTAGCAATACTGTATTTAGGCTGGAGGTACATTAAAAACTGTTTTTCTGCAATAGCAGCCTGCATATTTTCTTCAATAAATTTCCTGTTATAAAGTGAGTCCTTAAACTGTTCTTTATAGAATAAAATATTCTTTAATATATTGTTTTTAGCAGCCTTCCTTGCCATCGCTGCCCTGTCCTCCATCTGGCGCAGCTCCATTTTCTTGTCTTCTACTGTATATACGCCATAAGACATCTGCAGCCTGACATTCTTAAAATAACTTACCTTTGAATCAATTTCATGTATAAATTCTACAAGTTCTTCTTCACTGCCATACTCTGTTACTATCATAAATACATCACTACGCAGGTTTATAAAAAACTGTTTTTCATTGCAGCTTTCTTTTAACTGGCTTATAATAAAATCCAGGATTTCATCACCGAACTTCTCACCATATAAGTCATTTACTATTTTGAACTTACGTATATCAAACTGTATAAACCCAATTTCTTCTAATGATGAATATAAAAGGTTATTTACATTCCTTCTAAAACGGCGCAGCTTGCTGGCAGTTTTAAGAAGGCTGCGCATCTCGTCATCTTCAGGAATATCTTCCAGGTTTATGCTGCTTTCTGTTATATATTTAAGATGTTCCTTTAACATATCCTCTAATATATCAATACTGGTATTTAATGCCCTTGGACACTTTTTAAGTATAAGGCCCTCTTTACGTATAGAAGCCATCCCGGCTGGTTCTGATATATCCCTGCCTAAAATATCACGGCAGTTAATATCCCCATACATCTGTGAAGTAAAACGTTTTATAAATTCATCTGTCTTTTTATTTACATATAATTCCAGTTCTTTATCCTGTGAATCATAAAAACCTATTGCCATGCCTAGTACAAGCATAGCAGCCGTAATACAGCCACATATGCCACCTTGGCGCATCCCTCCCCCAAAGCATGTACTAATCTTAAATGCTGTCTTTAAATCTAAACCAACTTCCTCTGCAAATGCCCCAAATAATGCCTGCGAACAATGGTATTGCTGCTGGAGAAGCTGTTCTGCCTTTTCCTTATGTGTCATAAAACACCCCATTTCTATATTACCACACAAAAACACTGGCGGTTTCCTTGCTATTGCTGCTTCTGTTGTTTATTTTATCACATAAGGATTATAATGTGAAGTAATTTCCAGTTATATTATCACCTCCGCCAGCAAAGGACAACTGTAAACCAGGCTGGCATATGTAGATAATATCAACTTATCCTTCCACCACCAAATACATAATCATTTTCATAAAAAACTATAGCCTGCCCTGGTGTTACTGCCCTCTGTTTTTCATCAAAGTGGCATTCAATGCGTCCGCCAGGCAGTGGTATAACTTCACACCACGCCCCTGCATGTGCATATCTTATCTTTGCCATAAGCCTTCGTGGCACATCCAGATTTTTTACTGCCATATAATTTATAGCATCTGCAAATACCGTATCTGTAAATATACTATCTGCATCACCTAATACTACTTCGTTTGTTTCTGGAATAATCTTTTTTACATAGTATGGCTGTTTTGCAGGAAGATTAAGCCCTTTTCTCTGTCCTATTGTATAATGCTCAATGCCTTTATGTACTCCAAGTACATTCCCGTCTTCATCAATAAAATTTCCTATGGTACATTTGCTGCCAGTTTCCCGTTCAATAAACCCTGCATAATTGCCATCAGGTATAAAACATATATCCTGGCTTTCACTTTTATCTGCTACATTTAAGCCGGCTTTTTTTGCAATTGCACGTATTTCTTCCTTGCTGTAATCACCTGCTGGCATAAGCGTATGCCCAAGCTGGTGCTGCCCCAGCCCATACAGCACATATGTCTGGTCTTTTCTGCCTGCTGCTGAACGTCCCACTGTATAGCGTCCATTAGCAAGCTTTATTATGCGTGCATAATGTCCTGTTGCAATATAATCTGCACCGTTTTCCCTGGCATACTTTAAAAGCGCTTCCCATTTAATATATTTATTGCATGCAATACATGGGTTAGGGGTACAGCCTTTTTTATATTCATCTATAAAATAATTAATTACTTTCTGGCGGAACTCTTTCTGGAAATCTATTACATAATGTGGGATTTCAAGCTGCCTTGCGGCACATCCTGCATCTTCTATAGCAGAATTTCCGCCGCATGCTTCGCCTGTCCCATTTGTACAGCAGTCCTGCCATGTCTGCATTGTCACGCCAATTACATTATACCCCTGCTCTTTAAGGATATATGCCGCCACAGAGGAATCAACACCTCCTGACATGCCAATTATAACAGTTTTTTTGTCCATATCCAAATCCTGCCTCTCTTTATTTTGTAATAATTTTTATATATTCTGCAATTACATCACCAGTTTTGCTTAAAAATATACAATATATATATTATAAACATTCCCACTAATAAAGCAAGTGCCATAAGCTCCTATAATTCTGGACTTTGCCAGTAAACAGCAGGTTTCCAGTGTCCAGTTACAAACACAAAATAACTGGAAATTTATGAAACGGACGTGCAGAGATGCGCTTTAGAGGTGTTGACAACTATAATAAAAAATGGTAATATACTTAAAGTTGTTAAAATGAGTTTAGTGAAAGCCGCTGTGGCGGAACTGGCAGACGCATACGACTCAAAATCGTACGGGAAACCATATGGGTTCGAGTCCCATCAGCGGCATTTATAATGGCAATCTATTTAAAAAATAATAACAACGGTATCATATAATAATGGTACCGTTATTTTTATAAATGAAAAAGGTATAAGAAAAACCCCTGTCTTCTTATACCTTTCTGTTATTTCAATGCATAATATTTAAAACTGACATCATTATAAATAAATATGTAATGGGCGGCTAACCAATAACTTTCTGGACGGCTTCTAAAACCCTGTCGGCCTGGAATGGCTTAACTATAAAGTCTTTTGCTCCATTCTGGATAGCTTCGATAACCATTGCCTGCTGTCCCATGGCAGAACACATAATAACATTTGCTCCTGCGTCTACTTCTTTTATCTTTTTAAGAGCTTGTATACCATCCATCTCTGGCATTGTAATATCCAGTGTAACCAGGTCTGGCTTTAATTCACTGTATTTCTGGACTGCAACTACACCATTCTCAGCCTCTCCTACGACATTATAACCGCCTTTTGTTAAAATATCTTTTACCATCATTCGCATGAACGCTGCATCATCAACTATTAAAATATTATTTCCCATGGTCATTCTCCCTTGCATAAATTATTATCAAGTCCCCTATGTAATACATTCACCCACAAATACATTACACTCTATGTAAAAGGAACTCTTAGAAAACTTCATTTTTCTTTAGTCAGTTCTATTTGACTACAACTCTTATAATAGATTATATATCTTTTGGGCAACCATGTCAAGTAAATTGGTCTTATCAAAATTATTTTATTCTGTGCTGGAATACACATATTTTACAGAAAATCATGTAAAATAATGCCGGAAAACTTATATTTCCGGCATATGTATTAAAAATACTTGCGGTTTCCCCATAAATTCCCTTTTTTCAAATCAATATACTCTCCATATGCCTTTTCAAGCATCTGTTTCTCATTAGAAAATTTCAATAAATGGTATGCTTCATGATATTTGTAATATCCTGAATCTTCAAAATATTCTTCACGCTGTGGTTTGCTATAGTAACTGTCAGCCATCATAAGATACCAGTGTACATCCTTGACTATAACATCTTTAGGTGTATTAAAACTATACTGGCTTTTACCAACATATTTAATTATATTAGCCGATACTCCGGTTTCCTCACGTACCTCACGTAGTGCAGTTTCATTGTATTCTTCACCTTCTTCAACAGTTCCTTTTGGAAGAACCCATCCTTCATAACGATTCCTATAATTTTTATATAGCAGCAAAATTTTTCCTCTGAAAATCACCACACCGCCACAACTAATTGCCTCAATCATTGCAAATCCTCCTGGTTGGTGTGAATACATTTCATACAGTATACATCTTTTTTTAATTATTTGCAACGCCAAATGTAATTTATATATACAGAAATCTTTTCCAGTTTTACTATTCACAGCTACGCTGTCCATAGTAACTAGCAGTGCTTTCAGCACTGGT
>CAJTXH010000133.1 GCA_910580005.1 uncultured Lachnospiraceae bacterium
AATGATTTTTATCCTTCCAGATGAAACACAGGATGTCCGCAGTTTTTGGACAAAAAAACGTTTGGCAGATATTCTTTCTGCCTGGGGGAAAGATGTTAGTAAAGCAAAAGTGAAATTCAGTGTTCCAAAGTTTAGTTGCTCCAGCAAAATTGACCTAAAGACAATCGCAGAAAAAATGCAGCTAAAGCAGCTTTTTAATCCGTCTTCTGATGCATTTGCTTCATTTTCAGATGCCCCATTGTACCTGACGGATATCAACCAAGAGACAAGTATATCAATTGATGAAATTGGCTGCAGCCTGGCATCTCTTACTGGTTTAGTTTCAATGGGTGCAGCCCCGGCGGAGAAGAAAGAAGTAAAAATCTGTTTGAACCGCCCTTTTTATTATATTTTATGTAAAGATGAGATTCCATTTTTGATTGGAATGATTGATAACCCTGCAAAAAAATAAAGGCTAAAATTTAAAAAGGTATTGACACCCGTCAAAAAATCCTGGCTTTAACAGTTAATAAGCCGGAAATCCTGTAAATATGGGATTTCCGGCTTAATTTTTGATTTGCAAGTTTAAAAGCATATTCAATGCGTCCCTTTACCAGTACAGAATAACTAGAATATAAGTTTATAAATTGTTTATAATTAAAAGATTGACTGTTAGTCATTTTTGTGTTATTGTACTTAACAGGAAATGACCAACAGTCATTTGTATTTCTGGGAAAGGTGGATAAAAGGATGATTACTTTAGGCAAATGGATTACGAAACATAAAAACATTATATTACTGGTTGTTGTAATCTTATTAGTACCATCTGCAGTTGGTTACGTGGCCACACGTGTCAATTATGATGTATTAAGTTACTTGCCAGCTACTCTTGAAACGGTTGAGGGGCAGGATATTCTGGTGGATGAGTTTGGAATGGGTGCTTTTTCAATGGTTATAGCAGAAGGGATGACCATGAAAGAAGCGGCGGATTTAGAGAAACAGATTGAAGGGATTAACCATGTAACAGATGTTTTATGGTATGATGACTTCCTGGATATTTCAGTTCCAACAGAGATGATGCCAAAGAAACTTCAGGATGCATTTTTTAATGGCGATGCAACAATGATGATTGCATTGTTTGATAATACGACATCTTCTGATGATACAATGGAGGCAATTACGGATATCAGAAATACAGTTGGCAAAAATGTATTTGCGAGTGGCATGTCAGGTGTTGTTACAGATATTAAGAACCTTGCGCTTAAGGAAATGCCAGTTTATGTTGTTATAGCTTCACTTCTAAGCCTGCTTGTTCTTTTTATAACAATGAATTCTTTCCTGACGCCGGTAATTTTTCTTATTAATATAGGAATGGCTGTTATTTACAACTTAGGAAGTAATATATTCCTTGGGGAGATTTCATATATTACACAGGCACTTGCTGCAGCTTGCAGTTACAATGGATTATTCAATATTCCTGCTTGAAAGTTATGAAGCCAATAAGGAAAGATATCCAGGTGACAACAAAAGGGCTATGGCACATGCAATAAGCAATACATTTATATCAGTATCAAGCAGTTCAGTAACAACTATTGCAGGATTTCTGGCACTCTGCTTTATGACATTTAAGCTTGGGACAAATATAGGCATAGTAATGTCAAAGGGTGTTGTAATTGGTGTTGTGGCGTGCGTAACGGTGCTTCCTGCAATGATACTTACATTTGATAAAGCTATTGAAAAGACAACACACAGGGAAATAATCCCACCGCTTGACAAACTGTCACATGGAATTATAAAAGGAAGATGGGTTGCAATTATATTATTCCTTATAGTGCTTGTGCCGGCAGTACATGGCAACAGCAATTATGAAATTTATTATAACATTGACAAATCACTTCCAAAGGATATACCAAGTGCTGAAGCAAATGATAAGCTTAAAGAAGAATTTGATATGAGCAATGTCCATATGGTGCTTTTAAAAGATGGCCTTACTGCCAAAGAAAAGAACCAGATAATTAAAGAAATAGAAAAAGTTGATGGTGTTAAATGGGTTATAGGGATTAATTCGCTTATAGGCTCTAACTTTCCTGATGAAATGATACCAAGTGATATCAAGAAAATGCTTGAAACAGATAATTACGAATTACAGTTTGTTTGTTCTGATTATGCGTCTGCAACTGATGAAGTAAATTCACAGATTGCAGATATGCAGGAGATAGTAAAAGGATACCAGGAAGATGCAATGGTAATAGGCGAAGCACCGCTTATGAAAGATTTATCAGATGTTACAGACATTGACTTAAAAAATGTAAATTATATTTCAATAGCAGCAATTTTCCTTATAATTTTAATAACATTTAAGTCAATATCAATACCTGTAATACTTGTGGCAGTAATTGAATTTGCAATAGCATGCAATATGGCAGTACCATTTTATGCAGATACACCGCTTCCATTTGTGGCAAGCATAGTTATAGGTACAATACAGCTTGGGGCAACTGTTGACTATGCAATACTTATGACAAACAGATACCACAAAGAGCGTACAGTTAATGGGTGCAGTAAGAAAGAGGCAATAAGTATAGCACATAATACTTCCATCAAATCAATACTTACAAGCGGTTTCTGTTTCTTTGCTGCAACATTTGGAGTATCAGCATATTCAGAAATTGATATGATAAGTTCAATATGTACACTTCTTTCAAGAGGTGCAGTAATAAGCATGGTGGTTGTTATATTTATACTTCCAGCAATGCTCTGGGTATTTGATGGTGTTATAGCAAGGACATCACTTGATATGATAAAAGCGGAAGTTGCCCATAGGGACAGGACAGGGAATGAAATTCATGCCATAAATGAAAAATCTGTATAAAACTAAATATGTAAAATGGCATTACTATTCATAGCCGGTTGAAGTGGAAATAAATAAGAATGGAAAAGCGGAAAGGTGAGGATTATTATGAAAAAAAATTTCAAGAAAATTATAGTTACTGGTGTAAGCGGTCTTTTAGCAGCAGGGCTGCTTGCTGGAAGTGTTGATTATGCTTCACATATGTTTATACTTACAAACAGGGCGTTGGCAAAACAAGCTGAAAAGGTTTCAGAAGAAATAAAAGCTTCCTCCAGTTCAGGGCTTTCTTCTTCCAAGCTTTCAAAGCAGGAAACAGTTTACCAGACACTTGATGCAAATGGAAACCCTACAGATACTGTAGTATCTGACTGGCTTAAAAATTCAGGCACTAATTCAGAATTAAAAGATATTTCAAACCTTAAAGATATTTCAAATACAAAGGGTGATGAAGAATTTACCCAGGATGGCAAAGAACTTACATGGAACACTGCCAGTGAAGATATTTATTACCAGGGTAAAACAGATAAAGAAAGCCCAGTGGGAATCAGGCTTTCATATAAGCTTGATGGTAAGGAAGTTGATATTAATGATATAGCAGGACAGAGCGGGAAGCTTGAAATTAATATAAAGTATACAAATTCGTCAAAGAATACTGTAAAAATTGATGGAAAAGAAACAGATATTTACACGCCGTTTGTAATGGTAACAGGCATGATACTTCCTGTAGATAAATTTAAAAATATTTCTATTGATAATGGAAATGTAATTTCTGAAGGTGATAATAACATTGTTGTAGCGTATGGGATGCCAGGGCTTGCAGAAAGCCTTGGGCTTGATAACTTTGATTTAGGCAAGGATGTTTCTATTGACTTAGGCAAATTAAGTGATAAAATAACAGATACAGTTAAAATTACAGCAGATGTTGAAAATTTTGAGCTGAAATCTTCTTATACTATTGCAACATCAGAGTTTTTCAGTGATTTAGACCTTGATAAAATAGATGGCACAGATGAACTTACAGATAAAATGGATGAATTATCAGATGCTGCAAAAGAGCTTGTGAATGGTTCAGATAAAATAGAGGGCAATTTAAACAAGCTTGATAATAAATTTGGTGATTATTCAGAAGCAATTGATACTCTGGGTAGCAGCACTGGCAAACTTGACGAGGGTGCAGGACAGCTGGAGAATGGCATTAATTCATATACAGAAGGTGCAGACCAGCTTCTTGATGGTGTTATAACTTATGCTGATGGCACAAAGACACTTGCAAAAAGTGCAAAGGAATATGCTAAAAATACGAAGAAGCTTGTAAATAAGACTGGTGAACTTAAAACAAAAGGAACAGAAGTGCTTGCTGCTGGTTCATCACAGTTTTCTGCTGGACTGAATAAATATGTTTCAACAATAAACCAGATTCTTTCAGCAGATACACTTTCTGGCATAGTAAAAGGATTTTCAGCAATCCATACAGGTGCAGGGCAGTTAAAGGATGCAACAGCCCAGTTAAGTGCAGGCGTGGATAGTTTAGAGACAGGCATGGATAAAATCAATGATGCTGCCAGAAACATTACACAGTATAATGGTGAAGTAGATGGATATATTGCAGAACTTAAAAAACTTTATGCAGGGGCAGAAGATGAAAGTGAGAAAACTGCAATTATGGCAATCATTAATTATGTAGGCACAGCACAGAAAGCAGGAAGCGGCATAGAAGCAGCAACATCCCCAGGAAGTGATATGGAAGCAGGATTTGCTAAAGTATCAGGCGGATTGTCATCAGTATCAGACGGTCTTGCAGAAATAGAGTCTAAAACAGATGCAGGCGCACTTGGCAGTGGGGCAGCAGGAAACCTGGCAGACAGTATGGGACAGCTTAAAGAGGCAGGAAATACACTTGTTTCAACATATGATAAACAGCTTGATGCTGGAATAAAAAGCCTTGACGAAAATGCAGGTGCACTTTACAGCGCAGGGCAGACACTTGTTTCAAATAACCAGAAACTTGCAGATGGTGCAAATACCCTTATTAAAAATACAGGAGTAATTAAGAAAAACAGCAAAAAACTTGTATCAAACAGTGGGACATTGCGTGATGGCATCAAAACCCTTGCAGATGGTACTGGAAAACTTGTAGATGGTGTGGCAAAGCTTGTAAGCAAGACAGGTGATGTATCTGATGCATTAGGCAGGCTTGCAGATGGTGCAGACACCCTTGCAGATGGCATGGCAGAATTCAGGCGTGATGGTGTAAATAAACTTACAGGTACAGTAGATGATATGCTTGATTCAGGCAGCGGCTTACACAGCAGGCTGAAAAAAATTGTAAATGCTTCTTCAAGATATAAGAGTTTCTCTGGAATACCTAAGGGAATGGACGGAAGCGTTAAGTTTATTATGTCAACATCAGCAGTAACATCTGAAGAAGAGGAATAAACAGAATAAGAGGAATAAGATTTGGGCAAATTAGATGAAAATAAAAAGATAAAGCAGGAAGCTTTACTTAGCTCAGCATTTAAGCTTTTTACAGAAAAAGGTATAAACAATACTTCTATTTCAGATATCGTAAGCAGTGCAAAGCTTGCAAAAGGTACTTTTTACTTGTATTTTAAAGATAAATATGATATAAGGGACCGCCTGGTAACAAAACAGGGCAACCGTCTTTTTGAAAATGCAAATATAGCACTTGAAAAAAGCAGCTGCCAGACTTTAGAGGATTGTGTTGTATTTATAGCAGACAATATTATAGACCAGCTTAATGAAAACCAGGCACTTCTTAAATTTATATCCAAGAATTTAAGCTGGGCAGTATTTGCAAATATACGCATAGCAGGCAAAGACAATATGAACTGTATGGATATATTTGAAGAACTAATAAAAAAATCAGGGCGCAGGTTTAAAAATAAAGAACTTATGATATTTATGATAGTAGAGCTTGTAAATTCTACATGTTATAGTGCAATAATATATAAGTCCCCTGTAGAACTTGAGGAATTAAAACCTGGCTTGTATACTACAATAAGAGGCATAATAAAACAATTTGAAATGAGTTAAGGCAGACGGGCAATGTGAAAACATTGCCTGTTTTTAGATGATGGGCAGCAGTCTTATCTTGAATCTGTAATAAAAAAATGGTATGATGAAGCCATAAACTTAGAAAGGGTTTTATACATGGCAAACATATATGATGGAGTATTCCGCACAATCTTAAATGACTGCCGTAAACTGGTCATTCCAGTAATCAATGAGGTTTTTGGGGAAACATATACAGGGGAAGAGGAAATACAGTTCTTTCCTAATGAACATTTTTTAGACCAGCAGGATAAAGCAGACAGGGAACGCATTACAGACACAAATTTTACGGTTTTTGGAAAGATAGCGAAGAAATACCATATTGAGTGTGAAAGCAGCCTGCCAGACGGAAGAATTACAGTACGTCTTTTTGAATATGATGCACAGATAGCACTTGATGAAGGAAATGTTACAAAGGAAACATTAACAGTGACATTTCCAAATACAGCAGTACTGCATCTCTGGGTTTATAAAAAGACACCAGATAAGATGAAATATGTTATCATAACACCAGGTGGGACAGTGCAGTATGACATTTTCATATGAGAACAGCTTTCCAGAGTATAACATTGATGAGAAGAAACTGGAAGAATTAAAGGCAGATTACCAGTCTGTCCTGGAAAGGCTTGACATGCTGGAACAGCAGGGGGTTATCGGGGCATTTGATAAGCGGACAATTATTGATTTATCTGGTGATGTGGTTAATGAAATCGCACAGAAGTATAAGAATGTGCAGAAAGGTGTAGGTGGTATAATGAGGGGAGCGTTGCTTGAAACAAGTGCAAGAACTATTTTGAACCAGGGTATCAGCCAGGGCATCAGCCAGGGTATCAGCCAGGGCATTAGCCAGAATCAAATGGAAACGGCACTTAGAATGTTAAAATCAGGAAAACTGCCAACCGGAGAAATTGCAGAATATTCAGGTCTTAGTGTGACAGAAGTACAGCAGCTTGGAAAAACACTCACTGGGGCATGGCAACAGAATGACCAGTGCTGAAAGCACTAATTTGTTACTATGAAGCCGTAAGGCTGAATAGTAACAATACTGGAAAAACAAGGCATACGTCCGTTTCATAAATTTCCAGCCGTCCCTTGTTTGCAGACGGACGCAGGGTTTCCGTACCCAGCTGGGAATGGGAAACC
>CAJTXH010000134.1 GCA_910580005.1 uncultured Lachnospiraceae bacterium
CAACGGAGAGTATCCGCCAGTATGGGGTGCTTGTGCCGGGGATTGCAAGACCGAGAGCGGGCGGCGGCTATGAAATCATAGCCGGACACCGCCGCAAACGTGGATCGGAGCTTGCCGGAAAGACGGAAATGCCTGTGATAGTCCGGGATTACACCGATGATGAAGCCACGATTATCATGGTGGAGAGCATTAGAATAAAAAAGGGAACTTACAGCCGTAAAAAAAACTCTTTTCCATCCCATCTGCATTCTTGTACTACTTCACGTACAATAGCATTTTTCTCTGAGGCAGAAAACCCATCAAGCCCACGTATAAGGCTGGCAATTTGCCCAGCGCGTCCTGCAGCGTCCCTGGTGGTATTTTTTTCATGGCGCAGGGCAGTTTTGGTTATTTCTATTTCCCTTCTGGCAGCAGCAAGGTTCAAGTCCTCTTTTTCAATCTGCGTGATTATGTACCTGGCAGCAGAAGAACCCTCTGCATCACACAGGATTTCTGTGAGGTGTTCTATTTTTGCTTGTATATGCATAGCCTGTGCTTCAAGGTTTTGCAGTATTTTTGTATTGTCTTTTGGTTTTTCTGTCCTGGTATATTCCATAATGGCTCTCGGGTCTGCTTCAATCTTCCTGAATATATCAAGGGCTTTGTTGTCAAGTATATCACATTTTACATATCCCATATCACATGCTTCTATGCCTTGCTGGTTACGTTTCCTGCAACTGTAATGGCTTAAAATGCTTGATTTCAGTTTCTTTCTGGCGACTGCCATAAGACACCCGCATTTACAGCGCACTACCCCTTTCAGGAGCGGGACGTCATACTTTGCAGTCTTATTAAAAGTATTTTTTTTAAAACACTCTTGTACAGCAAGCCACTGACTGGCAGGGATGAACGGTTCGTGGTAGCCGACACACACAATCCATTTTTCTGGTGTCTGTTTTTTCTGGTTTTTATTTTTCTGGCAGGTGCGTCCATATACCATCACTCCATGTGTGCCATCCCATTTTTCCCGTGGTGAACTGGCATCCATCTGGCATCCCAGCCCAGCGAAATAATCATACATTTCAGGGGTTGCTTCTGCACAGTAAGGTGATGACAGCAGCGCATAAAGCTGTGATACAGAAAAAAAGCATCCCCGTTCTGTGCGTATGCCCTGGTTTCTTAATAAAGTCTGTAACGCCGTAAGTGAACAGCACCTGTCCAGGAATGTATTAAAAATCCACCTGGTACGTTCCATCGTTTCTGGCTCGGTAGAGAATATTACATGCTTTTTGCCATTTATTTCTATACGTTCCAGTTTGTAACCCTGTGGTGCTTTGCCGCCAGTCCAGAACCCTTTCCTTGCAAGCCCTTCCAGGTTGTCTGTTATCCTTGCGGCAATGGTTTCACGTTCCATCTGCGCAAATGTTGCTGTAATGAACATCATTGCTTTACCAATAGGTGTATCTGTGTTAATGCTTTCTTTCAGTGATATGAACATTACATTGTTTTCTTCAAGCTTTGCATAAATATTGGCAAAGTCTTTTACATTGCGTGACAGCCTGTCAAGCTGGTAAACAATAAGTGCATCTACCAGCCCGTCATCTATATCTGCCATAAGCCTTTTTAAACCAGGGCGGTTGGTATCAGCACCTGAAAGCCCTTCGTCAGAATAAGTTTCAAAAGAATCTACATGGAACCGCAGTTCTGCATACTCACGGCACATCCTTTCCTGGTTGGTTACTGAATCTGATTTATCTGAGTAAACGGATTTACGTCCGTATGTTGCAAATTTCATAATATATCCTTTCCGCCCTTGTAGAAAAACCAGTCCTGTGGTATAATTACAGTGTTGTGTGGTGTTTCATCAAGGGACACTTATTAATATGCCCAGTGCTGGCAACACTGGGTGTATTGGTTTTTGTTTTTTAATTCCTGCCATGTCTTTTTGTTTTATACATAAACTGGTTATGCTTGGTTTATTACTTATAACTGTCATATGCATGTATATAGAGCTTAATAATTTTATTGTTTTCTTAATCCGTCAATAATTTCAACGGAAAAACCAGTTACCTGTATAATAAAATCTGTCGCCATATCTAATTCTATAAGTTTTTTTGCAGTCTTGTATTTTTCTTTTTCTTCGCCTTCCTTTCTGCCTTCCAGTCTGCCTTTTTCCATGCCACGCCTTGTTGCCTCAAGCATAAACTGGTTATGGTCTAACAGTGCTTTCTGCCTTGCTTCATATTCCATACGTTTCTGTTTGTCCTGGCTTATTACTTGTAATTTATTATATGCACTTTGTATATATACATCCTTTTTTGCAATCATGTCAAATTCCTCCTTTCTTTCTGCACTGATGAATTTAGCCCATAATTCCAGGCTGCTGCAGCCTTCTTTCAGTTCTTTTGGAAGTTTGGGGAGTTCTATTACATGAAATTCCATTTTATCTGTGTATATAAAATTACGTGTATCTTCCCTTATATGGAAACAGGAATAAAAATCTGGTTCATTTTTAAATAATTTAAAGTCAAGTATGCTTATGCTTACACATTTTTTAAATACGTCATAATCCTGTCCTTTTTCTATCTGTTCTGTAAACATTTTGGAAGTATAGAACAATGTGCGGTCTGGCCATACTTCCAGTTCTGAAAGCTGGATTTCTGCATCAATTTCTATATTGCTGTTTAACAATATCCTTACATCAAGTATACCAAGCTTGTCATTGTTGTGTAACTTTCTAAGGTTTGTATTAAGTATCTGTATTTCTTTTATATCTTCTGGGTTTATATGCAGTACTGCTGCTAAAAATCCAATGCGTGCCTTTTCGTCCATCATTATTTCTTTAAAGGCAAAGTCTACTTTTGGTTTCATTAGAAATTCTGACATTATAACCTCCTGTTTCTTCTTTTTCACAATTTAGTTTCTGGTGGTACAATTCTGTTTTTTCATCATTCGGAAATTTTTCTAAATTTTTTTTGGTTGCTTTTATTATTTATTATACCAGTTCCAGACGGATACGGTTGCCATCTTTCAAAGTTTTTAATATTCCATCCTCGTAGAGTTCATGGACAGCATCATCAAAATAAGGGACCAGCCGCCCAGAAAGACTTTTTTTAATTTCTACTTGTAAAGCTGTACTGCCATCAGACTTTTTCAGAAAATCAATGATACTTTCCTTAGTTTCCCACATTAGCTGGTAATAGTTATCGTTATATGCATCCGAAGATGCGTTTGAAAATTTTCTTAACAGAAGATATTTAATTGGATAAACCCACCATGCAAATCCAAGCCACCACCACCATCCTATACAAAGCCACCATAATAAACTATGTTTTTTTATTGTTGATAACCTCCTGTTTTGTATTTTCTTCTTACATTTTAAACAAAAGCCAGACATGGTTGCTGTCAGGCTTTTGTTAACTGTTTGAAATTTTGTAAACTTTGTTATCGTTTTCTTTGATGCCGTCTGTAGTATTCAAGGCAGCAGATTTTCTTTTCGGCACAATGCCTAAGCTCTTTTCATATGCCGCCTCGGCTGCAGCTACAGACTCTAGTGTCCCTGAGTATTCTTCATGGATATTAAAGGTTTCATCCATTTGTGCTGGCGGTGTACTTCCATACGCTGGGGCATATGGATTTATACCATTATTTGTAAATGTTGCATTCACTTCTTGTATGTAATCGAACAGTGCCCGTCTGGCTTCTGGACGCATAGTAACAAATTTTTCGACCATTACATAATCAGATTCAGATAAATGGTATTTGTACGCTAACTGGTCTAACACATCTGATGGTGCCTCTCTAAACATTTCTCCAGTACCATTACGAAGCCATTCCTCATTTACATTGAATTCACGACAGATGGAAAGGATAGCCTGGTCTGAAATGTTGCGTTTATCAGATTCGACTAAAGAAATACTATTGCGTTTAAGTCCAATACGATTACAAAAACTTTCTTGAGTAAGTTCTAATTCCCTACGTACTTTTCTTATACGTTCTCCTAAACTCAAATTATCACCTTCTTTCTACACAAAAGTATATATTGAAAAAATTTCTCTGTCAACAAAAAGTTTCATAATCAACAAATTAATGCTTGACAAATATTTCGTAGCAACATATAATATCATCAAAATCAACAAATAAAGAAAGGAGGAAAAATATGTTGGTGCAGAAAAAAGAACTTACCCAAGAGCAAATTGTAGATGCTGAAAAACTTTGTCGGTTTAAGCAGGGTATTTCAACAACAGAGTGGCCGTTATTAAGAACAATCATTATAGCGTATATGGATGGCGTAGGTGTTGGTTTACAACTCTCTGGGCAAGAAAAAAGTATAAATGAAACAGGTACATTAATGAAAAGAAGTAAATGCACATGAAAGCAAGAGGCAGAAAGAATCAGAAGGAGGCTGGCAAAAAGATGGAACAAGAAGTGCAAAAAGCGTTAGAACATTTTGGAATATATGAAGATTTGGAAAAGCTGGCAGATGAAGTATTTGCATTGAAAAAGGCTAGAAAAATCCTGTATACACAGGCAGGAAGGCAGTAAAAACCATTTAAAAATTACATATTGTGAGGGCAGGCAGCGTCCCTATTAAAAAAACCGCTAGGTATGGCAAAGTCGCCGCTATAAAATCTGCCTGGTATGTCCTGTCCCTGTTCATGGACATGCCGTCAGGGGAGTGGAGTGCGCAAATCCCCGTAAAATAAACCCGGCACGGGGGATTGCCAGGAGAGGGACATCTGGAAAACACTGGACTGGCAGGTGCGTATTAATTCCAGGTGGCTGCCACAAGGCAGCACTCAACAGGGCAGGGCATAGCAGGCTACCCCAAAGGACACTAAGGGATAATGCACTGGCAGGGTTCTCGCTTTCAAAAAGCGGGGAACTCTGCCCAGAAGCACGCAAGACCCAGGAAGCCTAGGGATAATATAAAAAACATAAAACCTAAGTTATCCACAGGTTATCCACAAAGTTATCCACATAACTAAAAATAAGTGAATAATATTATATATGGATAACAGGGGAATAGCAAAGAAGGAGTTGTCCTTAATATTGTCAAAGGCAGCAAAGATGCCAGTAATTAAAATAAATACATGGATGGTAGTTTATTAAAACAGAAAGGGTGATAACAATGGAATGTCCTAAATGTGGAAGAAGCTTTCCAAGGCTTCTGGCTTTGTCACGAACAGACAATAAAACTATGGTTTGTGATGGGTGTGGTGTCATGGAGGCTATGGAAGCCTTTAATGGTTTTATACACAAAAGACAGGCAGGTATGCCAGCAGGCAGGAAATTAAGAAAAGGTTAAACAGGGAAATTCAGAAGAAGGGACAGTTATGGCAAAGATAAAAGAAGAAGACATAAAAACAACAGTAGTATTTACAGAAGGCTACGAAAAGAGATATACAGAGGCATGTCTGAAAGTATTAGCAGCAAGGGAGAGACAGGGGATATTAACACCTCCACCAGGAAACGCAGGGGTTGCCCAAAAAACATAGAAAAAGATAATAGTTATAGCGTAAGGAGGGCAGCAGGTGGACACAAAAGTATACAGGATGAATGATTTTTTCTGCGGCTGTGGTGGAATGGGTACTGGATTTAAACGGGCTGGTTTTGATATTGCAGGAGCCTGGGATTTTGATAAATATGCCGTCCAGGTCTACCAGGAAAATGTATGGGCAGGGGTAAAACAGGCAGATATAAAGGAAATGGATATAAATGGTATACCAGAGGCTGATGTATGGGCATTTGGGTTTCCATGCCAGGATTTAAGCGTAGCTGGATTAAAGGCAGGAATGGAAGTCATATGCAGGGACTGCATGGCAGAATGGAAGTTCTGCGCAGGACACAGGACATGCCCTTCCTGTGGAGGGGAAAAATTCAGGGCAGCAAACAGGAGCGGTCTTTTCTTTGAAGTCATGAGGCTGTTAGGACAGGCAGGGGCATCTTGTAAAAGCAAAATGCCAGATATCCTTGTAGCAGAAAATGTAAAAGGTTTAAAAAAATACATACCAGTGCTGGAGGAACAGTATAAGGCACATGGCTACAAAGCGTACAGCATCTTATATAATTCTAAGTTCTGGGGAGTGCCCCAGAACAGGGAAAGGTATTTTATTATAGGGGTCAGGCAGGAAATACAGGATGTTTTTGTTTTTCCAGAAGAACAGCATGTATACATACCAGAGCTTTCTTCCGTATTGGAAAAAGACGTTGAAGAAAAATTTTACATACCAGATAAAAAGGCAGAAATTATTATTTCACAGGCACTGGAAAGACTGGACAGGCTGCATGGATGCCATGCTGTTATAACACCAGGAAGGGAAAATAAAAGACAAAACGGGCGGCGGGCAAAAGGTGATGAAGAACCAATGTTTACATTAACAGCACAGGATTTGCACGGGGTAATACAGAATGTCTTTCTTACAACTGGTAAAGTGGCTTATTGCTGTGATGCTCCATATCATAAAGGGATTGGGGCAGGGACAGGCAAATCAAGAAGGACACATATAATTGAATATAAAAATGCAAAATATTCAGTCAGGAAATTAACACCACATGAATATGGCCTGCTGCAGGGTTTTCCTATGGATGAATGGAAACAGACAGTATCAGACAGCCAGGCATATAAACTGTTCGGGAATGCCGTAACAGTAAATGTTTCTGCTGCCATAGCCAGGGCTGTGCGTTTATTTCTGGCCAGTGCGGGCAGATAAATGAAAACAGCAGGACAATGGAGGTGGCAGGTTATGGACGGGTAAAAATTATAAGAACAAATATAAAGATTTTTTTGTTGAAAGGATGGAATGTATGAACCCAGTGTTTTGGCTGCTGCTCTTTATAGCAGCAGTAACAGCA
>CAJTXH010000135.1 GCA_910580005.1 uncultured Lachnospiraceae bacterium
TTTGACGAAAAACTTGTCAAAAATCCTCGAATTTTACTGAAGGCTGAACTGTTACCGTCCGTTTCATAAATTTCCAGTTATTCTGTGTTTGTGTAAAAACGGACGGTTCCCGCCATTGTCTTGCGCCAATTTTATAATGGTTTTCTTTTTTGTTTTAATTTGTCTTTTTAACAGGATAACCGTTACCCTGTAAGTCAGTTGTTTTATTTACAGGTCTTTCCTGCTGCCCGTTATTGTCTTTATAAGGTCTGGGCCTGCTGCTTTCCCATACGCCTTTTGGAATTGTCTGCACAGGTTTCTTTTTATCTGTTATTTTCATGAAAATCCTCCATTCCTGCTAATAAAAGCAAAATTATTATTTGCCTTTTATTATGTATATTTTTTCTAAAAGTATGTATATATTTCCGGATACATCTATGTGTAAATGCATCTGCGTGCAAATGTCCTGTCTATTGTAAAAACTTCCTGGATGGCATGTTACATTTTGTTTATGTTTTCATATACTGGTATATCAGCCAGGGGTCTAGGAAAATCCATTTTGTAATGTGGTTTTCCTGCCTTTAAATGGACGCCCTGGTGAATTTTTGTGAGAGGATGGTAGCATATAATGATATATCTGGATAATGCTGCAACTACACCAGTACATCCAAAAGTCCTTAAAGTAATGCTGCCATATCTGGAGAAGCAGTATGGCAATCCGTCAGGCATTTATGAATTTGCAGAGAAAAGCAAAGATGTTATTGATGGTGTTAGGGAGATAATAGCAGCAAGCATTAATGCAAAACCAGAAGAAATATATTTTACAAGCGGCGGAACTGAATCTGATAACTGGGCGCTTGTTGGCATGGCAGAGGCTTTAAAAGATAAGGGCAGGCATATTATAACAACATCAGTTGAACACCATGCAGTTATAAACACATGTGAGTACCTGAAACAGCGTGGATTTGACATAACTTACCTTGATGTTGGCAGCGATGGCATTATTAATCCAAAGCAGTTAATAAAATCAATAAGAAAAGATACCATTTTGATAAGCATAATGGCTGCAAATAATGAAACAGGCAGCATACAGCCAGTACAGGCAATTGGAAGGATTGCTAAAGGGAATAATATATGTTTCCATACAGATGCAGTCCAGGCGTACCTCCATATGGATATAGATGTAAATAAGATGAATATTGGAATGATGAGTGCAAGTGCACATAAGTTCAGGGGTGCAAAAGGATGTGGTTTTTTATATATAAGGAACGGGATAAAGCCAGCAATATTTATGCATGGCGGCAAACAGGAGTCTGGCATAAGGGCAGGCACAGAAAATGTGCCTGGAATAGCAGGAATGGGTGAAGCTGTAAGGATTGCAATGCAAGATATGCATAAAGATATTGTATATGTAAGGAATATGAGGGATTATCTGCTGTACAGGATTGAACATGAGATACCTGGCGTAGTCCTTAATGGTTCAAGGCATATGCGCCTCCCAGGAAACCTGAATGTAAGTTTCATGGGAATTGAGGGACAGAGCCTGCTTATAATGCTTGATATGGACGGGATATGCACATCAAGCGGTTCTGCATGCACAGCAGGGCTTGGCGGTGGTTCGCATGTGCTTAAAGCCCTTGGTGCCAGTGGTGACAGGTTAAAGGGGGCTTTAAGGATGACACTTGGCACACAGAATACAATGGAAGAGATGGATTATGTAGTGTGGCGTTTAAAAGAAAATGTTGCCGCTCTGCGTGGCAGTGACTAGTATATTGGCAGCATTTCCGGCCTGCGGCCTGTAAATTCTGTATAGTATTTAAAGCCGCAGGTTTTTAATATTTCTGGTACATTATCAAAACCTAGTCCAAGATGTTTTGCTTTATGGGCATCTGAACCTATTGTTATTATTTCACCGCCAAGTTCTTTATAAAGCTTTAAAATCTTTTCGTGTGGGTGTGGGTGGCAAAGCCCATATTTAAACCCACTTGTATTTAATTCAATGCCTTTTCCATTATAGATAAGCTGTTTAAGTATTACTTCAATTATATCAAGGAAGTTATTGGTTATAGAAGTGTAATAATCTTCGTCAAATAAATTATTGCTTCTTAGTTTTTTCATATATGGCGTATATCTTGTAATATAGTCAATATGCCCGTAAACATCAAAATTCACGCCGTTTTTCACATTTTCTAATGTAGCCTCATAGAACTTCTGCATGGCAGTTTTTTCATCTGTCCCCTGCCAGTAACTGTCATAATAAGGGTCAGTATTATCTACAAGATGCGTAGAGCCTATTACAAAGTCAAATTTATATGAATTTAAAAGTTCCATACAATTGTTTTTGGCATCTTCTTTAAGCCCCAGTTCAATTCCAGTGCGTATTTTTATCTGTGGGTAAAGCGGTATAAGCCGTTTAATTTCACTAAGATAAGCGTCTGTATCAAGGAAAAACGGTGGTTCTGTATCACTGCTTTTATTATAAATTACAGGGAAATTATAGTCCATATGGTCTGTAAAACATATTGAAGGAAATCCATTTTCTATTGCTGCCATTAACATTTGTTCCATTGGTTCTTTGCTGTCTGTTGAAAATGCTGTGTGTACATGGCTGTCTGATTTTATTATGCCTGTCATTCCTGTACCTCCTTAATTCCGCTTATATCTGTATCAATTGTCATTGAATAATTAGTATAGTAAACAACAAATCCAGGTTTGCTTCCATTTGGTTTTTTAACATGCTTTTTCTGTATATAGTCAATCTCTGCTTTGCCTTGTTCCTTTGCCTTAGAGTAGTATGCGGCAAGCCTTGCTGCCTCCTCAAATGAGCGGTCTGGCAGTTCCTTTCCCTCTGTTTTGACTATAACATGTGAACCTGCGCTTGCCTTGGCATGAAACCACCAGTCATTGCCTGTAGCAATTTTAAATGTGAGCTCATCATTCTGGTAGTTGTTTTTGCCAACATATATATCAAAACCGTCAGATGAAATATAGTGCAGGGGCTTGCTTTTAGCCTGCTTTTTATTGCCTTTGCCCTGCCCGCCTGCCTGGCGTTTCATATACCCATATTCAGAAAGTTCACGCCTTATTGTTGCAAGGTCTTCTTCATTCCTTGCAATATCAAGCGCATTGCTGATTGATTCAAGATGTGAAATTTCCTGTTTTGTTTCTTCAATCTGTATATTTAATGCATCAAATGTACGTTTTAATTTTGCATATTTTTCAAAAAAACGCTTGGCATTATCAACAGCACCCATGTTTTCATCCAGTGGTATTGTAATTTCTTCATTAGTATAATAATTTTCACAAGTAAAACTTTTTTCGCCGCCTTTTAATTCATATCCGTATGTTGTAAGAAGTTCGCCATACACCTTATATTTGTCCCTTTTTGCAGTATCTTTAAGTTGTTTTGCCTGCAAATCATATTTTTTGCGCACACGTTCAAGTGCAGTATTGGTAATTTTGCGCAAGTCATAGGATTTCTGCCTTATACGTGAAATAATTTCCTTAGCTGAATAATATGAACAAAGCATCTGGCTGGTACTTTCACATGTTTTTACCTGGTAACTGCTGTCATCAGAGTACATAGTTAATGGAATACATGAAAACTCTACAGGTTCATTTCCTTTATATATAATACATGGCTGGAAAGCAGATTTTTTTACCTGCTCCATTATTCTTGTAAAATTGCGGTAAAGGTGCAGTTTTTCCATTTCTGTAAGTTCTGCAGTATTGTTTTTGCCTGAAAGCGAGGAAATATATATAATTTCTTCAGACATAACAGGGCTGAAACCTGTAAGTGAAGTATACAGTGCTTTTGCAATATTTACGGGTTTTGCAAGAACTATATCTGTAAATTCTTTTTCTGTAATAGTAAAAGGGTCAAATTTATTTTGTGTATCTGGTATAAAGTAATTCCTTCCAGGAAGGACTTCCCTTACTGAACTTACCAGTAGTGAAATATGCTTGATGCTGTCAATTATTTTATTATTGTCATTACAGAAAATTATATTGCTGTGCTTGCCCATAAGCTCTATTATAAGGAATTTCCTGCATAAATCACCCATTTCATCCAGGTGTTCAAGTTCCAGCTTTATTACACGTTCAAGCCCTTCCTGGCTTATATTTGTAATCCGGCAGTTATTAAGATGCTTCCTTAGCACCATACAGAATGTTGGTGCAGACATTGGAGACTGCTTATTTTTATCATTAATATATAAAAGCGGCAGGCTTGGATTAACTGATGCCGTAAGCCGTTTCTGGAAGCGCATGGTGCCTCCGGCACCATCACTTATGCTTTGCTTTACAGTAAGCAGAAGCTCATCCTTTTCAGGCTGTGCTATTTTGGTAATGCGTCCGTTTATTAGTGTATTTTTAAGCTCGTATGCCAGAGCTGCTATAGTAATTCCATCTAATGCCATAATTAACCTCTTTTCCATAAGGACAGAATCTAAATGCCCTTAATAATCTGTATATATAATCCAGGTTCTAAACATTAATCATTATATTACCTAGGTTGTAATAAAGCAACTTAAAAATCCAGTTATGCATTGTTTATATAATATGGCAAATAATAACAAAATATTTGCATTTTATGTATTTTATCTGTATAATATGCTAATAAAGGAATTTATTTTTTACAGGGGAAGGGGTGAAAAAATTGGAGAAGAGGAAACAGGTTTTTAAAAACTTTCTTAGAGGTTTCTGGATTTTTTATGCTCTTGCAAGCATTATTATAACTACTATTGGTGCAGATAAGCTTATTACAAAAGACTATCCTGGAATTTCAAAATATGTCCCGCTTGATGATTTATGGGATATAACAATAAATGATGAATTATATAACAATGTTTCCATTGATAGTTTCCATTTTGATACAGCTAGCAAAGGTGATATTATTTTAATGCAGCGTAAAATCCCTGATGACTGGCAGACTTCAGAGGGAGTTCTGCGTATACGTATAAAACAGGCGGCGCTTGAAGTATTTATTAATGGCAATATGGTCTATGAATATGGCTATGACCGCTTTATAGCTGGAAAAACTGTTGGCACTGGTTACCAGTTTATTGACTTCCCCAATAATTATAAAGGAAAAACTTTAGTAATTAAATTTTGTATAACAGAGGATAATGTTTTTTCAAAATTAGACCCTATACGCATTTATGACTGGAAAGATGCATACAGGGTTATTATGACAGAAAACAGGATTCCATTGTTTTTAGGAAGTTTTCTGATTATTTTTGGACTTGTAACTGGAATAATTACAATTATTATACTGGCAGTTTCCGCAAAGTTTTTAAAAATATTTTGTGTTTCTATGTTTTCAATATGCATGGGATTATGGACATTGTGCTACTATGATGTTGTTTTAATTTTCTCTATACCACTTTATTCCGTTTCCCTGCTTGAATATATTTCCCTGTACCTTTTGCCAATACCAATGACAGTTTATATGTACAGCATTGTTACCAGTCTGAAAAATAAAGTTTTAAATATATTGTATTGGTTCCTTTTATCAATACAGCTTATTTTTATAACTGTATCTATGGCATTGCATACGATGGATATTGTGCATTTTGCTGCCACCCTTAAATATATGCATATAATTATTATATGCAGCCTTGTTTATTTCTTTATGGTATTAGTCATGAAATTAAGGGCTAAAAAAAATAAAAATAAATTTTTCCTGGCAGGTATGCTTTTTATAATAATATGTATTGCATATGACCTGGCAGGCTATTGCATGAACCGTTATCTGGGGTATAGCCCTTTTAAACTTAAAGGTGTATCTTCTATAGGGGTAACAGCGTTTGTATTTATACTTATTATTGCTTTTTATATGGATATGACTAAAAAGGCAATGCAGGAAACAGAACGCAATTCATTACTTAAAAGCGCATATACTGATGAGCTTACACAGCTCCATAACAGACGTTATTGTAAAGAGTTTATGCAGAAAATTGATAAAGGAAGTACAAAAGGGTACACAGTTTTTTGTTTTGACTTAAATAATTTAAAAATTATGAATGATACATATGGACACGCAAGAGGTGATATGTTAATACAAAGTGCTGCAGAAGTTATCAATAAAACGTTTGGCAGTTATGGGATTGTTGCAAGAATGGGCGGCGATGAATTTGCTGCTGTGCTGGAAACATCTGATGAAAGCCAGGTTATTGGGCTGGCAGGTAATCTGCATAAAAATATTAATAAGAAAAATACAGAAATTGAAAACCTGAATATGTCTATGGCATATGGTTATGCATGTGGAAGCCAGAATGAACATGATATAGAAAAATTATACCAGCTTGCTGATAACCGTATGTATGAACATAAGGAAAAAATGAAAAAAGCAGGACTTGCTGCAATAAGATAAATAAAACATGTTTTTAACTGCCTGGCACACATTTATTGTACCAGGCAGAAATTATTTAACATCATAAATTGGAATATGTAGTAACAGTTCAGCCTTCAGTAAAATTCGAGAATTTTTGACAAGTTTTTCGTCAAAAATATGAGTTTTGCAGTGCCATTTTG
>CAJTXH010000136.1 GCA_910580005.1 uncultured Lachnospiraceae bacterium
GTACGGCATACAATATCCGAATCAATCTCCACAAGCTCACCCTCACGGTTTTCTACTGCAAGCGAAAGTATATAATTTACATTCTGTTCTGTAATAACATTGCCACGTTTTGAAAGCTCCATAAGCTGCATAAGTATGCTTTCAGCCTGTTTTACACCAGCTTCCCCGCCAACAAGCTTAACAGCCCCGTTCCTTGCAACCATTGTGACATTTAAAGACTTTTCAATTTTTTTAATATTTATATCAAAACTTCCAAATATATTTCTCTCATGCTCAACTGGTATTTCTATTACCGTTTCCATTACTGACATATCCTTCATCCCCTTACGTCCAGTTATTTATGCACGTTTCTTTCTTAACGTCCTGTATACAGCCTGTTCTTTCTGTACTTTTACATCAGAATGTGCAATATAGCGCCCTCCAGATTTTTCTATAAAAAGCCTGGCATCTATAATTTTATACCCGTTCTTTTCCTGTTCATCCAGATAATATTTAAACCTTTCATTTAAAAACCCCTTTGCCTCTTTGTCTGTATAATCCGCCTCAGTATTTTTTACCTCTGCAAAACACTGCCGCCAGAAATATACAGGAAACCTTTGTGATAAATCCTTAAATATTTGTCCACCTTCACGAATTATATCACATTTCTTGTAAGTTTCCAAATTATTTAGCGGATTATAGAAAAAAACATTTGTACCAGACACAATAATATTATATAAATATTTCTTTCTTCCTGTATATTCCTTTTTAGAATATCTCTTTAACAGCTCATCTTCATATTTTTTAACACTTTCTATAACAACTTTCCCCTCTGCCCTTACACGCCTTTTTCTGACCAGTTCATCACCATCACCTGTAATCTTGTCAATTCCCGAAATAAGCACCTTATTTTTTTTAATTTTGTCACCCGCCCTTACATTGGCTGTACCCCTGCTTGTAACAATAGAGATTACAGTACCCGCATCTTCCGCCACAAGGCTTGCAGGTGTTTTGTCTTCTTTATTTTCTTGTACAAGCTGTGCCTCTTTTAATTTTATTAATATCCTGCTTCCCCTTAATTCAACAGAAACCCAGCTGATATCATCAAAACTATGTCTTAACTCTTCCCTGATTGTGCTGCATTCAACATCCCTTACTGCCATGCCACCATATACATTACGGCTGTCCAGGTATTTTAACAGGCTCTCCCTTGTATGTACTGACTGCCCTTCTATTGAAATCCCCCATATCCGGCTGGAAAGGAACATAAGCAGGAATATAAAAATTGCAACACCCACAAAAAAACTAAGGCGCCGGCGCATCATTTCAATAACAAACGGAAAGCCTGACCTCTCTTTAACAACAGCCCACACCTTGCATTTCCTGGCAATAGGGCGCAGTTTGTAGAAATCTTTAAGGAAAATCCTGCAATAAAGCATATCTTCGCTATCATCATATCTTATAAGCCATAATTCAATGCCATGGTTACGGCAGAGATTTACAAACCTCCTGCTTCCGTACCCTGTCACACGTATTAACAGATACCCCTTAAACCATCCTGCTACCTTATGTACCATATAAAGCCCCTCCACCTAGTGATACTCTATTGATTTTATATTGCCTGTAACACACATCCCATCCTCCCGGAAATATGCAATAACCAGTTTTTCGCCAATAATATGTATCCTGCATGTCTTTGTCTGTATTCTTACAATACAATCTGTATATTCGATAATGCTCCTGTAATTTTCAATACAAAACCTGTGTGTGCCATAACCTGTAAGGACTGGGGCTTTCGCAATAATATCCTCTGTCATGTTTAATTTTCTTGAAATCCGTTCTGCTATAACTGGTTCACCCATTGATGGCTTTACTGCAGGTTTTTTGCTGTGTTTATGCACTGATGGCTTATTCCTGTCCCTTTTAAGCATCTGTTACCTCCTGGCATAAAGGCTTCATATTAGTCTATGCACAAACAGAAGCATCTGCCACTATATTTATTTTCTTGCCATCTTAAAAAATTATGGTATAATTACCTGTAAAGATTTTCACCTTTGCAACAGCCATCCTGTTATATTATAGAAAGGAATAATGACAATTATGCATGAAAAGTACAACAAAGAAATATTAGGCTTAATCAGAAGCATGCAAAATATAGATTATATAAGCCCTGAAGACATACCTGGAATTGATTTGTATATGGACCAGGTTACAACCTTTATGGATGAGCATTTAAAATCATCCAAAAGGTTTGATGATGATAAAATCCTTACCAAAACTATGATTAACAACTATACCAAAAACAACCTTCTTCCTCCTCCTGATAAGAAAAAATACACAAAAGAGCATATGCATCTTCTTATATTTATATACTATTTTAAAAATTTCCTTGCTATAAATGATATTAAAAGTGTGCTTGACCCTGTAACAAAAAAATTTTTCAAATCAGAAGACGGACGCAATTTAGAAAGCTTATATAAAGAAATTGTAGAACTTGCACAGGAAAATGTAGACTCCCAGTTACGTGATATTATACGTAAATTGAAAAAATCAAATGAAATATATGCAGATATAAAAGACCATGAAGAACAGAAAATTTTATCAAGGTTTGCATTTATATGCATGTTAAGTTTTGATGTATGGGTTAAAAAGAATATTATTGAAAATATAATTGATGATACATTTGGCAAGAAAAAAAGCTAAAAACAGCTTCACCAGGCAATACCCAAAACCGCCGCTTAAAAAGCATACTGTTAAAGGTTTTGCCTGATTTAAATGAATTAATTATTTCCAATATACCCATACAATTTATCTATAGAAGTATTTATTACAAGTTCTTCTGGAAATTCCGCTTTTGCAATTATATCTCTGGCACGTCCAAAGTTTCCAACTTCCTCTTCAATATGTGCATCACTTCCAATTACCACAGGCTGCCCATATTTCTTGCAGAACTTTAACATTTCAAAATCATTAGCTTCTGTATCTTTACGGAACCCCTCTGGATTAAGCGAAGCATTATTAACTTCAAGAAGCACATGGTTTTCCTTTGCTGCAAGCACAAGTTTTTCCATATCTACAGGAAACCTGCCATCATCAGGATGTCCTATAATATCCACATATGGGTTTTCCATTGCCTTTATATAAGCATTTAAATTTTGTTCTGCCGTTGCTTCCTTATAGCATGGCGGATGTATGCTTGCAATACCTATATCAAGTCCTTTAAGTATATGTTCTTCTAAATCAAGCCCACCGTCTGTATTAATAATATTCAGTTCTGCACCAAAAAGCAGCTTTATGCCATATTTTTCACGCTTCAATGCCCTGAAATTAAGAAAATACATATATGAACTAGAACCTGGCATTGCAGGTGCATGGTCAGTAATTGCAAGCAGCTTAAGCCCCTTATCTGCTGCGCTCCTTGCCATTTCATTTATAGTATTATAAGCATGTCCGCTTGCTATCGTGTGTGTATGTGTATCAAGTATTAAATCCATATTACCCTTCTTTCTGCCAAAGCGTGCGCTGTGCTTCCTGCTGTGCTTCCTGTTTAAAATCCTCTATTTTATCAGGGGTTATAACTGGCAGCCCTTCAACCGACTCTATTCCAAAATTCCTTAAAAACTCCTCCGTGGTTGCAAACAACACAGGTCTTCCAGGTGCATCAAGCCTTCCAGTTTCGCACACCAGGTTATATTCTACCAGCTTATTAACTGCATGGTCTGATTTTACACCACGTATATGTTCTATTTCTATCTTTGTAACTGGCTGCTTATACGCAATTATAGCAAGCGTTTCAAGAAGTACATCTGTAAGGACATGTTTTTCTGGCACATGTACAATTTTAACCAGGGTATCATACATCTCTGTCTTTGTACACATCTGGAATGCACCATCAAGCTCAATAATCTGTATCCCCCGGTCTTCTGCCATGTACTTATCCATCATATTCCTGGCAACACGCCTGCATGTATCTTCATCCTGTCCTGTAGCCGCTGCAATCCTGCCAGTGCTTACTGCCTCACCCATAGTAAAAAGAATTGCCTCAATCCTTGCTTCCAGCTCTGAAAGTGTCATAAAAAACCCCCAGTATATGTAATCCATATATCATCAAAAATATTTTCCTGTACTATCTCAAGCTTTCCTGCCTTCATAAGTTCCAGTATCCCAAGAAACGTAACAATTACAACTGTCTTGCCTGCATCTTCTTCAAGCATTGTCCTGAAACTGAACTGCCCATGCACAGAAGCATATTCTTCAATATATACCATGCGTTGTTCAACACTCACTGTCTCTTTTTTTATCTCGCCAAACTTGCTTCTTACAGGGTCAATTTTATCAATCTGTTTTCTCATTACGCTGTCAAAAACATGTTTCAGCCTGCTAAGAGTAATTCCAGATAAAAGTTCACCCGGATTAACTTCCTGTTTATAAGACGCTATTCCATCTGGAAGCGTTTTCCCCTTAAAAAGCTGCATAGATGCACCTGTCTGTAAATCCTTAAGCCCAAGTGACGCATACTTATATTTCTTATACTCTAGCAGCCTTTCCACAAGCTCCTCCCTTGGGTCTGTTTCCTCTTCCCCGTTGTCTGCAGGTGCAGGAAGAAGCATTTTAGACTTTATTTTAAGCAGGGTTGCTGCCATTACAAGAAATTCACTCATAATATCCATATCTTTATTTCCCATCTGGGAAATAATATCCATATACTGCTCTGTAATTTCCACTATTGGTATATCAAAAATATTAATTTTATTCTTCTCTATAAGATGAAGCAGCAAATCAAGCGGCCCGTCAAATACATCCAGCTTTACAGGAATACCCATGTATTTTCTCCTTTATTATAAGATTAGCCTGAGAAGCCTTATACAGCCATAGTGGATTATGTCAAACATCAAAGCTAATATAAATATAAGCTTTATTGCAGAATCTGCCTTTATTACCTGAAGGTAATGCCTTGCTGACAGCCCCGCTATTACAAGCCCCATGTCAAATGTAGACACAGGGAACATATTAGCAATAAACATATCAAAACTAAGGATTGACATATACTGCCAGAATACAGCAACAGGATAAGAAGACAGGCGTCCTGTCTTTATCACAGCTACACTTAAAATAAACAGAAGCAGCAGCACAGTAAAACCTGTTACCCCAAGCACCATATTGGTCTTTTTGTCCCTTATCCTGAATAAATGGGGTTTGGAAAAAGGTACAAAACATGTTACCGAAAGCAGCAGGCCCAAAGGGTCAATATATCTCCACATAGCCAGTATGCTGTTATTATGGCTTGCCTCCTGCCCCTGTATCTTACGCACACAAAGATATACTACAGATTTTGTAAGTTCATGTATTACCATTATTAAAGCAGCAGCAATAATGCATATTGGAATTTCTAATGCAATCTCTTTCACGTGGCACTCCTTAATTAAAGTTATTATTGTTTACTATTATTTATAATAGTCAAACTGCAGGCCATACATTTTTACTGTATCGCCCTCTTCTATGCCAAGCCCTTCAAGTTCTTTAATAATCCCTGATGTGTGGAGGAATTTCTGGAAGAAACTAAACCCTTTTTCAGAGTCAAGGTTTGTATATCCCAGCATCCTCTCAATACGTGGGCCTTCAACAACATAAATCTTTTCTTTGCCATCATAAGTTACTGTATATGGTTCATCAGCAAATGTCTGGTTTTCTTCTTCATATTCCCTTTCAAATACAACATGTTCTTTGCCTGCCTTGTCAAGAAGCCCTTTTACATAATATAAAAGCTCTTTTACCCCCTTGCCGCTTACTGCTGATATTGGAAATACTTTTATGCCTTTTGGCTCAAATTCTTCCTTCAGCAAAGAAATAACTGTATCTTCCTCTGTCCCATAGAAAACATCTGTCTTATTGGCAGCAATAACCTGTGGTCTTCCAAGCAGTCCCTTGTTATACCTGTCAAGTTCATTGTTAATAATCTTTATATCATTTAATGGGTCCCTGCCCTCTGTAGATGCTGCATCTACCATATGGATAAAAACCCTTGTACGTTCTATATGCCTTAAAAAGTCATGTCCAAGCCCTGCGCCATCTGACGCACCTTCTATAAGCCCTGGTATATCTGCAATAACAAAGCCGTCTGTATCATCAAGGTCTACAACGCCAAGCATTGGCTGTAATGTAGTGAAATGGTAATTTGCAATTTTAGGCTTCGCATTGCTTACACGTGACAGAAATGTTGATTTACCTACATTTGGAAAACCAACAAGCCCCACATCGGCTATTGTTTTCAGTTCAAGTATTACATAAAGTTCACGCCCAGGCCTTCCAGGCTGCGCATATTTAGGCACCTGCATTGTGGGGGTTGCATAATGCATATTCCCTTTGCCGCCCCTGCCGCCTTTTAAGATGACTTCCCTCTTACAGCCATATGACAGGTCTGCAA
>CAJTXH010000137.1 GCA_910580005.1 uncultured Lachnospiraceae bacterium
TCAAAAATCCTCGAATTTAATTGACTGTGAATAGTAACTACCAATTACCTGTAATTATTTTTTTCAAATTGAAAAACACTGGTATTATACAGGCAAAAATGTTATAATATTTTTTACAATATACCTGCCAAAGTAAGTCTTTTTATAATATATTTTTTGAAAACCAAAGAGAGGTATACACCACCACTTATACCTCTCCTTTTACTATACTCTCATTTACATACATCCTAAATTCATCAATCTTTTTATAATCTGGCTTTTCTGGCAGTCCTGTATTATTTTTTGCATATTCAAGTCTTTTCTCATATTCATCCAGCAGTTCATAAAAGGCACTTGAAGGCTGCCTGTTCCCGTCCAGGTATTTTCCATTGCGTATGTCCATAAGCAGTCCATGCCCGTCTTCACGGTATGTAATTATCTCCTCTTTTTCAAGGATATCAATACACATCATATATAAACGGATTAAATGTGCCATATGCTTGCCAAGTTTATCATGGCTTGCCGCCTTTTCATTTCTTTTGCCAAATTTATTATAACTGCTGGTTATGGCTTTCATTTCATTCCACATACCAGCCCAGTCCCTTAATGGATAATGTTTGAGGTTTATATCCATAAAAATTTCACTTTCATATCCATTTTGTGCTGATTTGTCTATATAAAGGTTAATATTTCCATCGTTATATGGAAAAAAACTGTCCTTGAAGTAGTATTTTGCATTGTTGATGCTTTTAAGGATATATGCTTCATTCTGTGCCTGCCCTGTATATCTTGCTGCCTTATTTTCCATGCGGCGGAGCTGGCTTCCAGCATAGCCTCCAAATGAATGTATGCATATTTTTGATAAAAACATTTTCTTGTTTGCTAGCAGTTCCTTTCCTATGCCAGATAAATGCAGATAATGTTCTGGTTTGCACCCAAGTATTTCTATTGTATTAGGGTTGTTTGAAACAAGCAGCTGCATCATTTTATTAAATGAATATATTACAGTATCGGTAACAGTTTCCACTACCTGACCAAAATCTGTGCCTAATAAAATATCCTCTTTGGAATTTGTGGCAATACCCCTTATATCCAGGTCTGAACCTTCCTTAGCCATGCCATAGGCATGGCTTCCGCCAAGGGTTAAAAGTATTATATTGCTGCCAAGTTTTTTATCTTCCCTTAAAAAACAATAATTATCTGTCTTTAGCCTCTTTTTAATCTGTAAAATATCCATTTTATAAAATTCCCCCGTTAAAGCGGTTTTATTACAAGTTCCCTGCCGCCTATTGAGCCAGCCAGTATATTTTTAATAATGCCTGCTGCCTGCTCATCTGCTTTCCTGGCAAGCTCCTCTACATTAGCATGTGTAGTTGCATCTTCTTTTGAAATAGACATTGCATCAACAACATCATTTTTATCTGTCCAGTTAAACAGTGCATATCTTTCGTCATAAAATTCTATGCTAGAAGGGTCTACTTCAATTGACTGTACCTCTGCTTCTGGCATCTCCACGACAACTTTGTTATCTGTAATCTTAATATTTACATCAGAAAAATTTATACCTGCACGTATATTTGCAGTATACCTCATTGAAAAGCCTTTCTGCGTCAGAAATGGTATTTCACCTTCTGTATAAATTATTAAACCACTGTATATCATTTCAGCAGTTGTAAGCTCACTTACACCATTAATCTTTTCGCTAATATATGCTGTTGTAATTTCAGGCTGTTTATCTTTATAGACCATGCGTCCTGCCTTAAACCCTGCAAATACTGCCAAAAGGATTACTGCAATTACCCCAGATATCCCTATCTTAAACTTAAGTCCAATATAACCCTTTTTATCTTCTGACATAAAAATTCTCCCTTTTGTATAATTATCTTCTTCTGTTTCTGCTTAATTAAAGCGGAAGCAGGCTTAATATATAAAATAATTATAACAAGGTAGTAACAGTTGTCAACAGATTATCTTCCGCTAACCTGGTATTTACAGTATTTTCTTTTTCCAATAAAGAAAAATATAACACCAATAATAATATATGCCACAAATGCCATCTGCCATAATGTAAATTTTATGCCAAATATATTCCATAGGCGCAAATCAAAAAATCCTTCATCTGCTTTTAGAATGTTAATTGGAATCATATTCCATATTTTCCTAATAAATTTAAAATTATCTGGAACATCTATTAACCGTGCAAGCAGGAATGCAACAGCAATTACTATAGCCATTGTGCCTGTATTGCTTTTAAGCAGCTCTGATAATGCCATTGTAACTATACAAAGGACAGCAGAGGATAGAAAAAGCAGTGCTGTCATTATAAGTGCTGCCTTGCCAGCCGTAATGCTGCCCGGGTACAATGGAGCAGCCACTACCTGTACCATTGCAGAAAAATTACCTGTGCCATATATGCCAAGAAAGCATATCAGTGTTGCAACATATAAAATTAGTGTTGCACTTGTTGTAACTATACATCCTGCTATTATTTTTGAAGCATACCCCTGCCATCTGCCATATTTCGTGCATAAAACCAACTGGTCTGTCCTTCTTGTATGTTCATCTGTAAATACGCCTGTTATACAAATTGCTATAAAAAATGTTATAAACATGCAGATATAATAACATCCTCCCATATCAATTATGTTGCTATATATACCACCATATTTATATGTGAAAACTTCTGGAAGTTCTTTTTCCTTTTCTTGCCAGTATTTTTTTTCAGCTTTTGACAGTTTATAATCATCCCATATTATTTCCTGTGTTTTATGCCTTGCACTATATAACATCTCCTGTGTTAGTGTACCAGTATTGTCTTTATTTTCCATACCGCCTGCCATATAATGCACAAGCCTGTTTATTTCTTCATATGGCCTGGTCTTTTCATTGTATTCCTTTGAAGAAAGATACTCATAACTTTCACTTTCCTCTGCTTTTTCTGGTATATATTTTCTGCTTTCTTCAATTTCTGCAAGCAATATATTGTCAATTTTCCTTCCTGAGAGCCTTTCAGCGTTCTTTCTGTCTGTTTTAAACATTTCTGCTTTTGTTTCAAGGAATTTCCCATCTACATACCTTGATGAAATAAAGTATGAACCACATATAAGAAAAAGCTGGAATGCCATGAAAACCACAAATGTAATCCACACTATTTTTCTCTGTAAAATTTTCTTTAACTCAAAACCTGTAAGCCTTATCATATTAATCCTCCATTCTAATAAATACAAATTATATCCGCAATCCGTTCCGCTATTTGCCCATTGGCAAAATAAGCTTATTCAAATTCATTTAGGTAAAACTCTTCCAGGCTTCCTTCTATTTCACTGCTTGGTGCATTAAATATAAGCCTGCCGTCTTTCATCATAAGGATATAGTCTGCAATGTGTTCTACATCAGATACAATATGTGTAGATAAAATTACAATACTTTCTTTGCCTGCATTTTCTATTACATTGCGGAAACGCACCCTCTCTTTTGGGTCAAGCCCGGCTGTGGGCTCATCCATTACAAGTATTTTGGGATGATTTAAAAGTGCCTGTGCAATTCCAAGTCTCTGTTTCATGCCACCAGAATAAGTTTTTATCTTTTTCCTTGCAACACTAGAAAGTGAAACAAAGTCCAGAAGCTCTTCTATCCTTCTATGTGCACTTTTCTTATCAAATCCCTTTAATGTTGACATATACATAAGGAAGTCCCATCCTGTAAATGACGGGTAATAACCAAAATCCTGCGGCAGATATCCTAATATATTCCTGTATTCTTCTTCGCCTGAATCAATCCCATCAAATGTAATGGTGCCGCTTGTTGGTATAAGTATTCCGCATAACATCCTCATAAATGTAGTTTTTCCTGCACCATTAGCACCCAGAAGCCCATATACTCCCTTTGTAAATCCAACAGATACCCTGTCCACTGCAATTTTATTTTTATACTGTTTTGAAAGCCTGTCTGCTATTAATTTCATTTCTCTAATCCATCCTTTCCTTATATTGCCAGCGCTTATACATTCAATCTATGCCCTGCTGCTGGCTGCATCTGCCATTTTATAACTTTCATAGCTGGCAGCCGCCAGAAGCACTATAATTGTAGCCATCCATATACCTGTATACCTTGCATCATATATCCAGCTATAAGATTGTACACTTTTTACGTTTATAAGGCTTATAACTGCACCAAAGGCACTGCTTAAATATACCCCTTCCCTGGCAGGGAATTTCCTTGGCAAACCGGAGCAGTATAATTTCACGCTCCCTGTCTGTAAGCTGGCCAAGTGCCATATGCAGGGAAATATTTTCTATTATTTTATCCTCGTGGCTATCCGCTGGTAAATCTTCTGGTATCTCCACTGGCTTCCTCCTGCGGTATTCATCTGTACAAAGGTTTCTGGCAACAGTATATAAAAATGCCAGGGGATTCTTTATTTCCTTATACCTGCTGCTTTCTATAAGCCTTAAAAATGCTTCCTGTGTAATATCCTCTGCTGCCTGTATATTGTGCAGTTTAAAGTAACAATAACGGTACAGCTTGTCATACTGTCCGTCAATTCCGGCGAACATAAACCTCCTCCCTTCCATTAATAGGTATTTTTACAGCCTGTATTATATATGACGTTTTACAGTACAGTAATGTGCGCCAAAACACAAAAAAATAACAGCATATACTTAAATGCTGTTATTTTTCTGTGTGGTATAAATATTAGATGTCTTATATTATTCCAGTTTCTTATTTTCCTCTACAAGTGTTCCAAGCCTGTCTTTTACATCATCGGAAGTGGACAGGATAACCTCCGCTGAAGCTGCTATCTGCTCTGTAGAAGCTGCCAGGTTGTCAACCCGCAGGTTAATATCCGTTGTAATGTCCATAAGGTTCTGGCTGTTTTCTATTATCTTTGAAACATACTGTAATATCTTGCCCTGGCTGTCATTGCTTCTTGAAGCAGTATCACGTGAACTTGTGGCAAGGTTATTTATCTCATCTGCCACTACTGCAAAGCCCCTGCCTGCTTCACCTGCCCTTGCTGCTTCAATGCTTGCATTAAGCGCAAGCAGGTTTGTCTGCTCTGCTATTGACACAACATCTTCATTATTATGCGTAAGTTCTGCTATCATATCATTAATTTCATGCATTGATTTATTCAAATCCCTGCAAAAATCTGTAATTTCATGCATATGTTTTGCAATTTCTGTGCTTTCCCCTGCATTATTTGCATTGCCATCTGCCATATTGTCTACTGCTTCATGCAAAACCTCAAAACTATCGTTAATTTCATTTACTGTTACAATAATATTTTCTCCCTGCTGTTTTATAATCTCTTTTTCTTCTTCATTCTCCCTTGCAAGCGCCATTGCATTCTCACGCTGTTCTTCAACCTGGCTTTTAATATAATAAATACAGTTTTCCTTTTTGTTAAAACCGTTATGTATAGCTGTAACCATGTCTTCACAGCAGTCATAACCACAGCATGAACAGTTAATATGTTGTGTCTCATATGTAGTTTTATTCATACTGTTAAATATAGCCTGTTTCTGTTCTTCAGAAGGTATATTGTTCTGGCACTGCCCCGAAAGGTCTTCATAAGTCCTGAGATAATCATCCAGGTTTAAGTTTCTGAACTGGTGGTTAAATCTCCTTAACCTCTGCTTAGGCGTAAGCTTTTTAGACCATGCACTTGCCAGGCTGTTTTTCTTTACTTCTTCCCTTATATTAAGCACGTTATAAAGTGCATCATCTGTTTTAGAGATTCCAGGGTCTGTTGCAGTACCGCAAAGGCATCCATCAGCGCAGTTAAGGGCATCTACAAAAAGATAAGGCGTACGGTCTTTTGCTATCCTGTCCTTGTTCTTCTTCAAGAACTCGTACATATGCTTTTCTCCTTCAATCTGCCTTATAAATACACTTTCCCCTAAGAACCAGTATACATTTTCTTTAAGCCCTCCAGGCATAGGGTAAAGAGAACCCAGCCCATACTCAATTTCATCAGAACATAAATTCCCATGTATGTTATGCTTCTCTACATATTCCATAAGATGTGAAAATGTTACATTATATTGTATGTAGCCCTTATTAGCTGGCTCCTCCATTTCAAGCTTTTTAGCTATACATGGGCTTATAAATGCAAACTTGTCTGTAATGCCCATAACCTTCCTTGCATATATTGCAGCACACATCATAGGGCTTTGTACCGGAAAAAGCTTTGGAAGCAGTTCAGGTATGTAACGTTCAATATATCCTACAACAGCAGGGCACGGCTGTGAAATGCCCCCTGTAAAATTATGCTTCTGTATGTAATTCAGGTATCCCCATGTAGTGATATCTGCACCAAAAGATACGCTTATAATCCTGTTTACTCCAAGGCCTTTTAACCCACCAAGCACTTTTTCA
>CAJTXH010000138.1 GCA_910580005.1 uncultured Lachnospiraceae bacterium
AGTATTTTTTTTAACTGTGCTGTCATAAAGCATATATGGGACAGGGTCACTTGTATGTGTACGGCATGATACTGGTGTAGGATGGTCAGGCATGACAAGTATCCTGTAATCCTCCCCTGATGCATCCATTTTCTTAAGAATAGTATCTAATACCCGGCTGTCAAGATATTCAATAGCTTTTATCTTGCGTTCAAGACTGCCCTGGTGTCCCATTTCATCAGGAGCTTCCATATGGATATATACAAAATCATAATTATCTTCAAGCAATGCCTTTACTCCTGCCTCTGCCTTGCCTTCCCAGTTTGTTTCAAGAGTGCCATCCGCACCTGGCACATTTATATTATACATACCTGTGCCCTCTGCAATGCCTTTTAAAAGGTCAACTGCTGAAATCATTGCGCCCTTTTTACCATATTTGCCCTCAAATAAATCAAGTGCAGGGCGTGTGCCTGCTCCCCAGAACCATATTGAATTAGCCTTGTTAAGCCCCTTCTTTGCGCGTTCTGTATTTAATGGGTGGCTGTTTAATATATCATAGCTTTTTTTCATCATTCCACGGAGTTTCTGGTCTTCTGGAAGATATTCACCAATCACCCGTCCAAGCACATCATGCGGAGGTGTAAGCTCTGCCACTTCCCCGTTATCCCAGATTGCCAGGTGGCGGTAACTTGTTCCTACATAGAATTTATAAATATCACTATTTAATTCTTTTTGTACAGCTTCCATAAGCACCGCAGCATCCTCTGTGGAAATCTCACTGGAGCTATGGTCAATTATTGTTTTCTCTTCATATGGAAGGCTGTCATCTGATAATGTAACAATATTGCAGCGTATTGCAATATCTGTATCTTTCAGGGGAACGCCTATGCTAAGTGCCTCAAGCGGGGAACGCCCAGTATAATATTTCTCTGGGTTATATCCAAGCACTGCCAGGTTTGCTGTATCACTGCCAGGTTTCATACCCTCAGGTATTGTATGTGCAAGCCCAATTTCTGACTTTGGCGCTATGCTGTCCATAGCCGGCGTTTTTGCATATTCAAGAGGTGTCATGCCTCCTAAACTATTAACTGGCTCATCTGCCATTCCGTCCCCTAATACTACAATGTATTTCATTTCCTGTTTTTACCTCTTTCCTGTACTGCTTTTTTGATTTTAAGCTCTGGATAGACCCTAATTGAAGCGGATTTTATTTATAATATTGCCCAGTTTTTCTTCTGCCTTTATATATGCGCCTTCTGTAATTTCTTCTGTTACAAATGCATATTCATCAGCATACCCTGCATCTACAGGTGTAACACTGCCAAATGCTTCTGATACTTTTGCCTCATTTTCTGCTTTTGTACCAGAAACTCTTATAAAGAATCTTGCAACACTTTCTTCAAATGGCACAAGTTCAAGCTTTTTATCATCCCAGATTGTCTTTATATTTATTCCAGGATGCTTTGCTGCTTCCATAATATCAGAAACTACAGCGCTTGCAGTAGCAAGCTTTCCTGCCCCCTGCCCGTAAAACATTATATCACCTGCCATATTGCCTTTTACAAGTATTGCATTAAATACGCCATCAACACTGTAAAGCGGATGTGAAGCTGTTACAAGCCCTGGGGCAACCATTGCACTGACCCTGCTGCCCTGTTTTTTGCTTGACCCAAATATTTTTATTTTAGCGCCCAGTTTTTTAGCATAGTTTATATCCCTGTTAGTAATTTTTGTAATTCCCTCTGTATATATATCCTCAAAATCAACCTGGTGGCCATATGCAAGTGATGTAAGTATTGCAATTTTACGGCATGCATCATGTCCTTCTATATCTGCTGTTGGGTCTTTTTCTGCGTAACCCTTTGCCTGCGCATCTTTAAGCACTGTTGCAAAATCTGTGCCATTCTCTGTCATTTCAGTAAGTATATAGTTTGTAGTACCATTTAAAATACCTGAAATCTGCTCAACAACATCTGGCGCAATTGAAGATTTAAGAGGGCGTATAATTGGAATACCGCCTCCTACACTTGCTTCAAATAAGAAATTGCACTTCTTCTCTTCTGCTATTTTAAGCAGTTCTGGACCAAATGCCGCAACAAGTGCTTTGTTAGATGTACATACACTTCTTCCTTTCTCAAGGCTTGCTTTAACAAATTCATAAGCAGGGTGAAGCCCTCCCATAGTTTCAACTACTATCTGGATGCTGTCATCATTGTCAATTTCCTTAAAATCATGGACAATTATCCCCTCTGCCACGTCTCCTGGGAAATCCCTTAAATCCAGTATGGATTTTACTTTGATTTCCTCTCCTGTCCTTTCTGCTATAATCTGGCAGTTTTCCTTTAAAACCTGGAAAACACCGGAGCCAATAGTGCCATATCCCAATATACTTACATTAATCATTTTTCCTCCATTCCCTGCTTATGCAGTTTGTGTAATCCATGCCAGATAGGCATTTATAAATGAATCCAGGCCGCCATCTAAAACCCCCAAAACATTGCTAACCTCGTGGCTTGTACGGTGGTCTTTAACCATTGTGTACGGCTGCATGACATATGAACGTATCTGGCTTCCCCAGCCATTGTCCATTACTTCACCTCTTATGCCGCTTGTTTTCTCAAGCTGTTCTTTCTGTTTTAAAATATACAGCTTTGCCTTTAACATCTGCATAGCCTTATCTTTATTCATATGCTGTGAACGCTCATTTTGACACTGTACAACTATTCCTGTCGGGAAATGTGTAATACGTATTGCAGAAGATGTCTTATTAATATGCTGGCCTCCTGCACCGCTTGACCTGTATGTATCTATCCTGATATCATCATCTGATATTTCGACATCCAGGTCTTCCTCTATATCAGGCATTACATCACATGAAACAAAAGAAGTCTGCCTTTTTCCTGCCGCATTAAATGGTGAAATCCTTACAAGCCTGTGTACCCCATGTTCTGATTTAAGATATCCATATGCATTTATGCCATTTATCTGCAAAGTAACAGACTTATAACCTGCCTCTTCACCATCAAGGAAATCAAGCATTTCAACAGAAAAGCCCTTTTTATCCGCCCATCTCTGGTACATACGGCAAAGCATGCTTGCCCAGTCACAGCTTTCTGTGCCGCCTGCACCTGCATGAAGGGTAAGTATTGCATTATCCTTATCATATTCACCGCCCAGCAGCGTTTCAATCCTTAACGCTTCATATTCTTCTTCAAATTCCTTTAATGAAGCTTCGATATCAGGAAGAGTGCCTGCATCATTTTCTTCCTCAGATATTTCTATAAGTACAAGAATATCGTCCCTGTCACTGCAAAGTTTTTCATATCTTTCAATAACAGATTTAAGTTTCCTGCTTTCTTGTACTACCAACGCAGAAGAAGCCGGGTCATCCCAGAAACCCGGTTCCTCCATAGTTTTGTCAAGTTCTTCTGCCCTGTTTTTTTTATCTTCTAAACCGAGTGAACCAGCCATATTTTCTAAAGGTTCTTCATACTTTGCCAGTACCATTTTTATATTGTCGAACTCTACCATCCACTCACCTCAGTTATATTTTCTTGCCACAGCACTGTTTATATTTCTTGCCGCTTCCACAAGGGCATGGGTCATTTGGCTGTATTTTCCTGCCTGTTCTTCTTTTTGGTGCAGACTGCCCTGTTTCATCCTTATTAGTGCCTGTTACCTTGGCTACCTGCTCACGCTCAACTTTCTGCTCAACCTGTATATGTGTAAGCGCTTTTACAGTTTCCTCAGTAATGGCATCAATCATAGCATCAAACATATCAAAGCCAGCAAATTTATATTCTACAACCGGATCCCTCTGGCCATACGCCTGGAGACCGATACCCTGTCTTAACTGGTCCATATCATCTATATGGTCCATCCATTTCCTGTCAATAACTTTAAGAAGTATAACCCTCTCAACCTCACGTATATTATCCTGGTCAGGAAATTCTGCTTCTTTTGCTTCATATACCTTTACAGCCTCCTCTTTAAGCTGCTGTATAAGTTCTGCCTTTGTAATATGCTTTAACTGGTCTTCTGAAAGCTTTATCTTCTTTAACGGGATAATAGGTATAAGAATATTATTTAATTCGTGGATATCCCATTCTTCTGCAGAAGTATCATCACTAATTACTGAATTGACACATTTCTCAACAACATCAGTAATCATCTTATATATTGTGTCACGCATATTGTCACCGTCAAGAACCTGGCGGCGCTCTTTATATATAACTTCCCTCTGCTCATTATTTACCCTGTCAAATTCAAGCAGGTTCTTCCTGATTCCAAAGTTATTGCCTTCAATTTTTTTCTGTGCACTTTCAATGGCATTGGAAAGCATCTTATGCTCTACCTGCTCGCCATCAGGCATTGCGGAGAAAAGCCCCATAAGCTTCTCTGAACCAAACAGGCGCATAAGGTTGTCTTCAAGTGAAATATAAAACCTTGACTCGCCTGGGTCTCCCTGCCTGCCGGCACGCCCACGCAGCTGGTTGTCAATACGCCTTGACTCATGGCGTTCTGTACCTACAATTTTCAGTCCGCCAAGCTCCTTGACACCTTCGCCAAGCTTAATATCAGTACCACGGCCTGCCATATTGGTAGCAATAGTAACTGCACCCTTCTGTCCTGCATCTGCTATTATCTCAGCTTCCAGTTCATGGAATTTTGCATTCAGGACTTTATGTGGTATGCCTTTCTTTTTAAGCTTGTCACTAAGATACTCTGAAGTATCAATATTAATTGTACCCACAAGCACAGGCTGTCCTTTTTTATGGGCTTCTTCAATATCTGCCACAACAGCATTAAACTTCTCTTCCTGTGTCTTATAAACTGCATCATCAAAATCTTTACGTACTACAGGAAGGTTGGTAGGCACTTCTACTACGTCCATCCCGTAAATATCACGGAATTCTTTTTCCTCTGTAATAGCAGTACCAGTCATGCCTGATTTTTTCTCATATTTATTAAAGAAATTCTGGAATGTAATAGTTGCAAGGGTCTTGCTCTCCCTTTTAACCTTTACATGTTCTTTTGCTTCTATAGCCTGGTGCAGCCCGTCAGAAAACCTTCTTCCTGGCATTATACGCCCTGTAAATTCATCTACAATAAGGACTTCATCATCACTTACCACATAATCCTTATCCCTGAACATAAGTGAATGTGCCCTTAATGCAAGATTAATATTATGCTGCAGCTCAAGGTTATCAGGGTCTGCAAGGTTCTTAACCTGGAAAAACCTCTCTGCTTTTCTTACACCCTCTGCTGTAAGGTTTACATTTTTATCCTTTTCATCAACAACATAATCACCTGTTTCTTCTTCCTTTTCATTCATAAGGATATCTATTTTAGATAGTTCCTTTGCAGTACCCTTTTCAAGCTGTTTTACAAATATATCACAGGCTTCATATAATTTTGTTGACTTGCCGCTCTGTCCTGAAATAATAAGAGGGGTACGTGCCTCATCTATAAGCACCGAATCAACCTCGTCTATAATCGCATAATGAAGTGAACGCTGTACAAGTTCTTCCTTATATACAACCATATTATCACGCAGGTAATCAAAACCTAATTCATTATTGGTAGCATATGTGATATCGCAGTTATATGCTTCCCTTCTTTCATCACTGTTTAAAGTATTAAGGATTACACCAACTGTAAGCCCCAGAAATTCATGCACCTGCCCCATCCATTCAGCATCACGCTTTGCAAGATAGTCATTGACAGTTACAATGTGTACGCCTTTGCCCTCAAGTGCATTAAGATATGCAGGAAGTGTAGATACAAGAGTCTTTCCTTCACCGGTACGCATCTCTGTAATACGTCCCTGGTGCAATATTACACCACCGATAAGCTGTACCCTGTAATGACGCATACCAAGTACACGTGTAGCTGCTTCCCTGACTGTTGCATATGCTTCAGGCAGTATATCATCCAGCGTTTCACCATTAGCAAGCCTTTCCTTAAATTCAGGCGTTTTTGCCTTAAGTTCCTCATCACTAAGCTTCTCATATTCCGGAGCAAGAGCCTCTATTTTATCAACAATTGGTATTATACGTTTCACCTCATGCTGGCTGTGCGTTCCGAATATCTTACTAATTAAACTCATGAAATTCACTCCTATATATTCTTAATTATAAGTAATAACAAACAAATCATCCTTAAGTATATCATTAAATCATCCTGTAATCAACTGAAATTTCAAAAAAACCACGTCCGTTTCATAAATTTCCAGTTATCCTGTGTTTGTGTAAAAACGGGCGTAACAGTTCAGCCTTCAGTAAAATTCGAGGATTTTTGACAAGTTTTTCGTCAA
>CAJTXH010000139.1 GCA_910580005.1 uncultured Lachnospiraceae bacterium
TTGACGAAAAAAACGTGTCAAAAATCCTCGAATTTAATTAACTGTGAATAGTAACGTCAATTACTCTGCTTTCCCATCACGCCCATTTTCCAAACTTGTATATTTTCTTATGCTTTGTTATAATAGAAAAGTATTGTTTGAATAAGTATTAATATGTTAATAATTTCAGGAGGATAAAGATGTACGATATTTTAAGCAGGTTTTTAGAACCCAACCAGATAGCAGTTGCTGGCATACTTGCAGCATTTGTGCTTACATTTGCCGGACTTGCTTTCCCTTTTCCATTCCTGCCTGTTGACCACGGCAGGGAGTTTGCTGTAAATGGAAATCTTTCAAAAGGAAAGACAAGAGGTGTAGGCTTTGTATTTGTAATAGTATTTATAATATGTTCACTGTTATTTATGCCTGTCAGCAGGGAATACATAATATACTGTATATTATTGCTTGCAGTAATGCTTAGCGGTTATCTTGATGACGCTTCAAAGACCCCATGGAACGAGTATAAAAAAGGATTTATAGACCTTGCTGTATCTGTAGTTGCAATGTGGACTTTTATAAATTATAACCATGAATTACTGGCAATACATATTGGGCAGGTTGTTTTAAATATACCTGTGCCAGTTTATTTTATACTAGGCATTATACTTATATGGGTATCTATAAATGTTACAAACTGCAATGATGGCGTTGACGGGCTTTGTGCAAGCTTGTGCTGTGTGGTAATATCTTCATTTACAATAATATATGCAAATGAACTTGGAAATTACGTAATTACAGGTTTTATATTTGTTTCAGTGCTCCTCGCATACCTTTATTTTAATTCAACGCCAAGCAGTATGCTTATGGGCGATGCGGGCTCAAGGGCACTTGGCTTTTATATAGCTTTAATTGCAATGAAAACAGGCCATCCGCTTAGTTATATACTTCTTGCACTGGTTCTTATAGTGGACGGAGGAACCGGGCTTGTAAAGGTAGCATTAAAGAGGTTTTTAAAAATATCAATACTTGTTAATACAAGGACTCCTTTTCATGACCATGTAAGAAAGAATAAGGGCTGGTCTGATACACAGGTAGTGTTCAGGTATATTATATTCCAGATAATATGTGCTTTAATTGCATACATTATACAAATATGATTAACATAAAGGCAATGTGTGCAAAAATCCTGGCAATGGCTGGATATTGCTGTTTATATGTCTGGACATAACATTGATTTACCTGGTGTTATATAGTAAAATACTAGTATGATATTTTTAGTAAAAACTATCCGGGAGGGGTGAGGTTAATGGCAGGAATAAGGACAGTTCTTATAATTGACAGTAATAAAAAGGACAGGGCTAAGGTGGCTGTGTTCCTAGAGGAGTATTATAATGTTATGGAATCTTCCAGCATAGGGGAAGCATACAGAATACTGGATTCCAATGCTGGAAGGGTGGCTGCTGTTATTCTGGATATAACACCAGAAATGCAGTATGGAGAAGAATTATTACGTTTTATGAAGAGGAATGAGTATCTTTCAAAGATACCTGTTATAATGACTTCTGATACAGATAGTGAAGAAACAGAGATTAGTGCATTGTCTGCTGGTGCAAGTGACTTTCTGTATAAGCCGTACAGCCCGGTAATAGTAAAAAAGCGTCTTGACAATATTATAAGCCTTAGTGAAAATGCTTCAATGGCAAGTGATTTGCAGAAAGACCATCTTACAGGCGTGTATTCAGAAGAAGTTTTCTGCCAGAAAGCTGCCAGGATTTTAGAAGAAAGCCCGTCTGCTGAGTATGCAATTATATATTCTGATATAGAGAATTTCAGTCTTATTAAGGATTTATTTGGTGAAAATGCAGGCAATAATATTTTGGTATATATGGCGAGGGTTTTTAAACATTTTATTAGCAAGGACGAATTATGCGGCCGCCTTGAGGCAGACCATTTTGTGCTTTTCTTAAAATATAATAAAGAAATGCTTAATGAGAATCTTGAGTCAGTTGTTAAGATTATAAATGATTTTCCAGTAAGCATGAATATAATGCTGAGGTTTGGCGTATATAAGATAGAGGACAGGACTATGCCAGTCCCGGCTATGTTTGGACGTGCAGTGCTTACAGTTGATACTATAAAAGGCAAATATGGGCAGTATGTTGCATATTATGATAAGAAAATCTGGGAAAAACAGGTTCATGAACAGGAAATAATGGACTGCATGGAAGATGCACTGGAAGAAAAGCAGTTTATGGTATATTTCCAGCCTAAATATGACCTTGGTTCTGAAAGGGTTGCAGGTGCAGAGGCACTGGTGCGCTGGCAGCATCCAGTTAAAGGTTTTATGAATCCGGCTGAATTTATCCCGCTTTTTGAAAAGAATGGTTTTATAACAGAGCTGGATAAATATGTATGGGATACAGCATGTGGATATATAGAAGACTGGATTAAAAATGGGTATCCGGTTGTGCCAATATCTGTAAATGTATCAAGGACGGATATATATAATCCTGATTTTATAGAAATAATATTAGGCATTATACACAAGCATAATTTAGAGCCAGAGCATATACATCTGGAGATTACAGAAACAGCTTATACTGATAATCCTGAGCAGATTATAGAAGTAGTCAAGCAACTTAAGCTTATTGGTTTTGTAATAGAAATGGATGATTTTGGTTCAGGATATTCTTCATTAAATATGCTTAATGAACTGCCTATTGACATATTGAAGCTTGATATGGGTTTTGTACAAGGTGATATGGGGACAAACAGCAACAATATTTTAAGCTTTATAATAGGGCTTGCAAAATGGATGGACTATGCGGTTGTTGCAGAGGGTATAGAAACAGAAGAACAGATACAGATGCTTAGGAATATGGACTGCAATTTTGTACAGGGCTATTACTATGCAAAGCCTATGCCCCCAGATGAGTTTGAGGCTTATATGTTAAGGCATAATGTACTTGATAAGATTGATGAAATATCTTCTGATGGCTTATATGGTCTTAAATTTAAAAAATCCCAGGGGGTTATGCTTATAGTTGACGATTTGGCGCTTAACCGTAAGATATTAAGTACATCGTTTGCTTCATATTTCCAGATTGTAGAAAAGGAAAATGGCGCCCAGGCACTGGAATATATTAAAGAAAACTATAATAATATAGATGTAATAATGCTTGATTTAGTAATGCCTGTAATGGATGGTTTTACGCTTATGAGACACCTTGGCATGGATAAAAGGTACAAAAAAATACCAATAATTGTCACATCCCAAGGAGGTGAAAAGAGCGTTGAAAAGTCATTTGCACTTGGGGCTACAGATTTTGTTGAAAAGCCATATAACCTCAGGATAATACTGCACAGAGTACAAAATGCAGTTATGGCTTCGAGGAAATAAATGTATATTGAAATTTTAAAAACTGGTGCTATAATATTAATAAATTAAAAGATAAGACAAGCCTGTTTTAAAAATTTTTTAGATATAACTGGAAAATGGGGGTAAAATTATGAATAAAAAAATTATTGCAATAGGGTTAGCATTAAGCATTGGAGGGATTTCTGCTGTTAACGTACAGGCAAAGAAAATTACAAGCAGCCACCAGGCAGAGAAAATGGCATCTGAATATGTTAAAGGCGCTACAGTTTTATTTGTAGAAGAAGATAAGGATGATGGTGTGCGGACATACGAAGTTGATATGAAAAAGGGCAGCAAGAAATATGAACTTGTATACCAGGCATCTAATGGGAAGCTTATTGGATACAAATGGGAAAAGACAGGCCATAGAAAAAGCAAAAAGAAAGTTTCTGAAAAGGAGATACGCCTCCAGGCAGGCAAAAAGGTTAAAAATGCAGAAATTATAGAAGTGGATTATGATATGGAAGATGCAGAATATGAAGTTGAATTAATTGGCAAGAGCAAAAAGTATGAACTTGGTTATAGTGCAGATGGCAAATTAATTTCTTATGAGTGGGAGAAATTCTAAAGAAGCTATGCAGGGATAATTGAAATTTTATATAATTAAAAACAAACATAGAACCGGGGGTATGCCCGCTTTTATGAATGTTGCAGGTAAGGATTGATGGCAAAAGGTTTCACAGGAAAAAAGGAGCGCAGCCTTACAAGTGGCAGTGTTTTAAAAGCAATACTATATTTTTCTATTCCATATTTATTTTCATATTTTTTGCAGACATTATATGGCATGGCAGACCTGTTTATAATTGGGCAGTTTAACGGTGTGGAAAGCACAACGGCTGTTTCCATTGGAAGCCAGGTTATGCATATGCTTACACTTATAATTACAGGGCTTGCTATGGGTGCAACTGTTATAATTGGCAGGGCGGCTGGTGCAGGCGAACAAAGCCATGCCAATAAAGCAATTGGAAATACAGCGGCACTTTTTATGTTTCTTTCCATAATTTGTACAATAATATTATCAGCAACAGTAAAACCAATAGTATATATTATGTCAACACCATCAGAAGCAGCAGGGGAGACAGCTATTTACCTGCAGATATGTTTTGCAGGTATTCCATTTATTACAGCCTATAATATTATCAGCTCGGTTTTTCGTGGAATGGGTGATTCAAAAAGCCCGGTGTATTTTGTTACAGTTGCATGTGTGTTTAATATTGTACTGGATTTTATTTTTATTGGTGTATTAAGACTTGGCACAGCAGGGGCAGCACTGGGAACAACGTTGTCACAAGCCGCCAGTGTTGTAGTTTCTTTTATATTTATAATAAAGCACAAACTGATACCTGGCATATCTAGGAAAGACTTCTGCCCAAATAAAATGGTACTTGGCAGCATTTTAAAAATTGGACTGCCTGTTGCGGCACAGGATGGTTTTATACAAGTTGCATTTATTATAGTAACTATATTTGCAAACCGCAGAGGGTTAAATGATGCTGCTGCAGTTGGTATTGTTGAGAAAATTATAGGGATAATTTTTCTTGTGCCATCTTCCATGCTGTCCACAGTATCTGCACTTTCTGCCCAGAATATTGGTGCAAAAAAACATGACAGGGCAAAGCAGACATTAAAGTATGCTTCAGTTATTGTTATTTCATTTGGAATAGCTGTTACAATTTTTATGCAGTTTGCGGCAGAAAGTGCAACCAGCCTGTTTTCAGGAGATGGTGAAGTAATTAAACTTGGAGGGCAATATATGCGCAGTTATGTATGGGATTGTATTTTTGCAGGGGTACATTTCTGCTTTAGTGGGTATTTTTGTGCATATGGCATGTCAATGGTTTCATTTATACATAATTTTGCTTCAATTATATTTGCACGTATCCCTCTTGCATATATTGCATCTAAATATTATTCCAATTCCCTTTTTCCAATGGGAATTGCTGCACCAGCAGGTTCTTTGTTATCTGTATTAATATGTGTGGCAGTATTTATATGGATGCAGCGCAATCCTGGCAGGTTGTAGCATATTTGAAAATATATAAAACCATACAATTATATAATTAATAAAAATTTCCTGTAAAAGTAGAAATTTTGTAAGAAATTCTGCATATAAAACAGAAATATAATGCAAATATCCCTGTTATACTAATTCCTGTCAAAAAAATTTTTATGGAGGGTTTTTATGTTAGTCTTACAGGAAATATCTGGTTATATTTTAATTGGAATTATTATAGCAGCTGCATTATTTGTCCTTTATTTACCTGTTTTTCTTGTTTTAAGAAAAAGAGTGGCTTTTGCACGCCAGGTTGTATACTTTTTGCTTGTTGTCTGTATTATAGTTATACTTTCTGCAACAGTTATCATAGGATTTAAAATTGTGCCTGTTAAGAACCGTTTCTTAAATCTTGTACCCTTTAAGGTATTTACAGAAACATGGGAAATGGGGCTGGTAAAACAATTTACACAGACAATTGCTAATGTTATTATGTTTGTTCCTTTAGGATTTATCTTTCCTGTTGCTTTTGCTGGATGCCGCAGGTTATATAAAACTACAATATATATGGCTGTTTTTTCATTTTTAATAGAATTTGTACAATATTTTACAGGCAGGTCTTCTGATATTGATGACCTTATGCTTAATACCCTGGGTGGTGTGCTGGGATACCTGGTCTTTGCCTTATTTTGTAAATTATTTGGAAATAAAAGGTTTTGGAAAAAGCTGTTAGGTATATAGTTTCTTAAGCTTGC
>CAJTXH010000140.1 GCA_910580005.1 uncultured Lachnospiraceae bacterium
GTAAAACTCGTATTTTTGACGAAAAAAACGTGTCAAAAATCCTCGAATTTAATTGTGCGTCCGTTTACCAATACAGAATAACTGGAAATTATTATGTAATATTTGCATTATTTTGGAATAAATGGTAAAATAAAAAAGTGTAAGTTTATTAATAATATAGGAGGATATTTTTATGGAAGACAATGGAAATCTTGAAAAAGAACCAGATAATGGTTTCACGCAAGCGGATACCTACCAGAATACGCAACAGAACCTTTCACAGATGTATAGCCAGTCAACTGAAAGAGCTTCAGGTTTTGCAATAGCAGGCATGGTATGCGGCATTTTATCAATAGTATGCTGCTGTGCATGGTATATTTCAGGTATTCTTGGAATACTTGGGCTTGTATTTTCTATTATGGCTATTGTTAAAAAGATGCCTGGAAAGGGCCTTGCAATAGCAGGTATTGTCTGTGCTTCAGTTGGTCTTATACTGGCTATTGGTTTATTAGTTTTTGCTTTATCAGTAGACAGGAGTATATCATCAATGAGCCCGGCTGAATGGCGTTCATTTATTGAAAGCCTCGAATAACATAATATGTAAAAGCAGGCTAAAATTTGTTCTAATATGCTCCAATATTTCATATAGATAGATAAACCGGATAAAGGTGTGCATTGAAGACAAACGGGTGGTGCTTTAGGCACTCTTTGTCCAGATGGCAGGATAAAAGATGTCCGGGGATTGGAGGAGCATATGAACGGATTTCAGGTATATAAGGATATTGCAGAGCGTACAAATGGTGAATTTTATCTAGGTGTATGTGGTCCTGTAAGAACCGGCAAATCTACATTTATTAAAAGATTTATGGAACTGCTTGTACTGCCAGAGATTAAGGATGAACATGACAAAGAAAGGGCAGTTGATGAACTGCCGCAGTCAGCCGCTGGCAAAACAATTATGACTACAGAGCCTAAGTTTATACCAAAGGAGGCAGCATCAATAACTCTTTATGGTGACAACCAGGTAAAAGTGAGGCTTATAGATTGTGTAGGATATATTGTAAAAGGTGCAGGCGGGCTTGAAGAAGGTGGCGGGGAGCGAATGGTCATGACCCCGTGGTCTGACAAACCTATGCCTTTTACACAAGCAGCAGAGCTTGGCACACGTAAAGTTATACACGACCATTCAACTATTGGCATAGTAGTGACAACAGATGGAAGTTTTGGGGATATCCCAAGGGAGGCGTACTATGAGCCGGAAGAAAGGACTATCCAGGAACTTAAGGCGATAGGCAAGCCGTTTATTGTAATAGTAAATTCATCAAAGCCATTTAGTGAAGAGGCACAGGAAACTGTAAAAAGCATTAATAATAAATACCAGGTGCAGGCAACATCACTTAATTGCAACCAGCTCCGCATGGAGGATGTACAAAAAATTATGGAAAAACTCCTTGCATCATTTCCTGTAAGCCAGGTAGAATTCCATATGCCAAAATGGGTTGAAATGCTTAAACCTTCACACTGGCTTAAAAAAGAGCTTATAGACAATGTACGTGGAATTCTGGCCAAAATCTCTGTTATAAATGATATTACATCTGATAATTTTGCTTCGGAAAGTGAGTACATAAAGGAATTCAGGATTGAACATATTGGAATGGAAAACGGAAGGGTAAGGATATCAGTTGTTTTTGATGACAGCAGGTATTACCAGGTTCTAAGTGAACTTGTAGGCGTCCCGGTGGAAGGTGAGTACCAGCTTATCCATCTGCTTAAAGAGTATGCCGCCAAAAAGAATGAAATAGGCAAAATAAGTGATGCATGGAATGAAGTCCACAGGAAAGGCTATGGAGTAATAACGCCTTCTGTTGATGAAATTACAATAGACCAGCCTGAGCTTATAAGGCATGGCAGTAAATACGGGGTCAAACTTAAAGCGACAAGTCCGTCAGTCCATCTTATACAGGCAAACATTGAAACAGAGATTGCGCCTATAGTTGGCACACAGCAGCAGGCGGAGGACCTTATAGAATATATTTCAGGGCAGAATTCTGAAAGCGGGGACGGCGGAATATGGGACACTAATATATTTGGCAAGACTGTACGCCAGCTTGTTGAAGAAGGTATGGAAAGTAAAGTAGGCAAACTTACTGATGAAAGCCAGCTTAAACTGCAGGAAACTATACAGAAAGTCATTAATGACAGCAATGGCGGGCTTGTGTGCATAATAATTTAAATTTAATAAGAAATGGATTATATACAAAATCCCCCGTTTAAAAACGGGGGATTTTGTAAGAGAAATAGCTTCTATTTTTATTCTACTGTTACTGATTTTGCAAGGTTTCTTGGCTGGTCTACATTAAGCCCCCTTGCAGTTGCAGTATAATATGCAATGTATTGTAATACTATGGCAGCTCCAAACGGGGCAAATAAATCATTTACTGGCGGAAGTGTAATCAGGTGGTCGCAAAGTGATGCGTCAACCTGTGCACCAGCGCCAGCAATCATTATGACTTTTGCACCACGTGAGCGTACCTCACGTATATTTGAAATCATTTTAGCAAATACATTTTCCTGCGTGGCAAGTGCAATTACTGGCACATTATCTGTAATAAGTGAAATAGTGCCATGTTTAAGTTCACCTGCTGCATAAGCTTCAGAATGTATATAGCTTACTTCTTTTAATTTAATTGAACCCTCACATGAAAGTGCATAATCAAGCCCACGCCCAATAAAGAAAAGGCTTTTTGTCTTTTTAAGCTTATTGCTTATAGGCTTTATTGCATTGTCACATGAAAGCATATTTTCCACGAATGCAGGCATTTCAAGAAGGGTGGATGCCAGTTTCCTTGTTTCTTCCTCTGTTAAAGTTCTTTTGGCAAGTGCAAACCTGAACGCAATAAGGTATACTGCGGCAAGCTGTACAGTGTATGCCTTAGTGCTTGCAACGGCTATTTCAGGGCCAGCATGGGTGTAAAGCACATAATCGCTTTCGCGTGCAATAGAAGAGCCCTTTACATTTACTATTGACAGGGTTTTTGCGCCGCTTTCTTTGGCGAGCCTTAATGCTGCAAGGGTGTCTGCGGTTTCACCTGACTGTGATATAGTAATAACAAGAGTTCCGTTGCCAAGTATAGGGTTCTGGTAACGGAATTCTGATGCAATGTCCACAGTAACAGGAATCCTTGAAAACCTTTCTATCATGTTTTTGCCAATGAGACCTGCATGCATTGCTGTACCACAGGCTGTAATTACTATCCTGCTAATATCTGAAAAAAGGCTGTCTGGGATATTGTCTGCTGAGAAATCGGGCAGTCCGTCTTTTATTCTTGGGGATATTGTATTATGTAGTGATTCTGGCTGCTCATGTATTTCTTTAAGCATAAAATACTCATATCCGCCTTTTCTTGCAGCTGCCATATCCCAGTTTACATGAAGCATATCCGGTTCGATTTCGTTCTGGTCAAGGTCTGTGATATTAATGCTCTTTGCAGTAAGATGTGCTATATGGTGTTCTGGAAGCACAAAATAATCTTTGGAATATTTTATAAGGGCAACCATATCTGATGCAATAATAGCGCCTTCTTTTGTAGCAGTAGCAACCAGAGGGCTTCCGTTCCTTATGGCATAAATGCTTCCAGGATGGTCTTCAAACATAATACAAAAAGCATATGCGCCATGCAGTTTTTTAACTGCTTTTTTAATTGCCCTGACAGGATTGTTCTTATAACATGAGTCAATAACCATAGCAGCAATTTCAGAGTCTGTCTGTGATACTGGTTCTTTGCCTTCTTTTGCAAGTTCATCCTGGAGTTCTTTATAATTTTCAATAATCCCGTTATGGATAAGGGTTACTTTGCCATAGCGGTGAGGGTGGCAGTTGGTTTCAGAAACCCCTCCATGTGTAGCCCATCTTGTATGCCCTATGCCACATTTTGATATGTCAGAAGGTGAAGCGGCAACCTTGTCTGCAAGGCCTGAAACCTTTCCAACTGCTTTAATTGTCCTTATGCCGTTTTCTGTAAAGTAAGAAATCCCTGCACTATCATAACCACGGTATTCAAGTGCCTTGAGACCCTGCAAAAGTACATCTTTCGCATTGATATTACCTGTAAATCCAATAATTCCACACATAATTTACTCCATTTCTGCATTATTTGCCTATATTATTATATTAAACTGTACCCTTGCTGGTGCAATACGAAAAGGCATCTGCTGGAATTCCGGTAACATTTTATCTCATAAAGAACCGGAACTAATACCTGGACTTTTCATTCCTTGAAAGATTTTAACATGCCATATAAAGAGTGTCAAGGAGCAGCCAGCCATAAAGTGGCTGGCCTCCTGGTTATGTTTATTTATTTCCGCCTGTTGTTCCTGCTGTCTATGCAGGCAAGCAACGCAATGGGAAACGTTCCAAAAAGGAATAATAAAGACAATGCTTCATATGTATTCATATACGCCGCCTTCTTTCTTAAAAAATAAAGTATTACGAAGAATAAAACAAAAACCGGATAACACTCCTTAAAAATTGAACTGCTTCGAGACATAAAGATGCGGTTGAACTTTTTTATATTCAGGATTATACTATATAAAACGGAGGTTAGCCAATGGGAGAAAAAGATATTACAGAAAAGACACTGGAAGCTTATAATGATGTATTTGCTGATATCATAAATGTGCTTTTGTTTAATGGGAAACAGACTGTAAAAGAAAATGAGCTGGAAGATGCCATAGTACGTTACCATTATAAAGCTGACAAAGGAAAGCTGCATGAAATGGAAAGGGATACTGCAAAATATTGGAAAGACAGCAATATCCGGATTGCCTGCATTGGTTATGAAAACCAGACAGCGCCGGATACAGATGCCCCGTTGCGTGGAGCTGCTTATGATGGTTCTGAATACCGGCGGCAGATGCTGGCTGATTATGAGAAAATTACAGATGCAGATGGAATAAAAAAGGTAATTAAGAAAAGAAAACCACGTTATCCAGTTATTACTTTATTTTTATATTTTGGCTATAAAAAACAATGGGATAAGCCACTGGAACTGCATGGTTGCCTGGACATTCCAGAAGAGTTAAAACCCTATGTAAATAATTATAAAATTAATCTGTTTGAGATAGCATATTTAACAGAAGAACAGGTATCTTTATTTAAAAGCGATTTCCGGATTGTTGCTGATTATTTTGTACAGATGAGGAAAAATAACCATTATGTGGCAAAACCGGAAACTATTAAACATGTACATGAATTACTGGAACTAATGTCTGTCCTGACGGACGACAGGCGTTTTATGGACGTATGTGGTGTTATAGAAAAGGAGGATGTCAATATGTGTGAAGTATTAGACCAGATTGAAAACAGGGGGATTGAACAAGGCATAAAGCAAGGCATGGAACAGGGAATAGGCATAGGCATGGATATTATTATAAAATTGAGCAATATTTTAGTTTCTGCTGGAAGAATAGACGATTTAAAAAGGGCAGAAACAGACAGGCCTTTTTTAGAGGAATTAATCCAGGAATTATTGCCAGAAGAAAAATAAACTTTTAAACAGCCATAAAAAAACAGTTTGCCCTGCCCTGTCAAAGATAGTGTGACTTCTTAGCAAGGATGCCATGAATAAAAGGCTTGAAGAATATATACAGAAAGTGCTTGGACATGTACAGGAGAAATATCCAGATAAATCAGTAAAGCTTTTCTATAATGACTATGGAGAAACAGAACCTGGAAAAGTAAAATGCATATCAGCACTTGCAGATGCAGTAAAAGCAGGTGGTGGAAGGATTGATGGCATTGGTATGCAGGCACATTATTCCATGGAATACCCAAGCGCAGATGAGTTTTATAATGCTATTAAAGAATATAGCTGGCATGTAAATGAAGTGCAGGTTACAGAGCTTGATAAAATCCTTCAGGCAATAGATGAGGGTGTTAATATAACAGAATTAGCATTCTGGGGAGTTGCAGATGATGATTCATGGCTGGTTGAACCAGAATTCTCACAGAACAGGAACAATATGCTACTTCTGTTTGATGAGAACCTTAAAGCAAAACCAGCTTTCTGGGCAATAACAGGTGCTTCAAGGCCTGGGAAGCCTTA